>CAIKKV010000389.1 GCA_903828035.1 uncultured bacterium | reverse complement strand
TGTCCACCCGGAGAAACGGCAGCGCGTCCGCCGCCAGCGCCAGCTGCGCCGCATCCCGCCGCTTGGCCTCCAGCCAGCGCGCGGGCTCCCCCATCAGCTCCATCCGGCGGGTCACCGGCCGCGCCGGATCGCGGTTCGCATATCCCAGCAGCAGCGGCCGGCCGCCGGCGAGGCTCCGATGCCACCACGCCTCGTGGCGCGCGGCGCGCTCCGCGAAGTCCGGGCATAACGCCAGCGGCCCGGGTTTAGGGGATATGCCTGATACCATCCGCTCCGCTGTCATGTGTCTCTCCTTGGCAATCGTGCCTCGATGCTCTCGACGGGCTCTCCGGAAAAGGCGTCGGCGAACTGGCCGGCCGTTTGCCCGGTCACCCGCCGGAACAGTCGCATGAAATGAAAAACATCCGCAAAGCCCAGCCGCTCCGCGGCCTCCTTGATCGAGCGGCCTTCCGCCAGCAGCGCCTTGGCCCGCGTCATCCGCTGGGCCACCTGGAACGCCTTGGGCGAAATGCCCGTGTGGGCCTTGAACAGCCGGCGGAAATGGGCCGGGCTCACATGGAGGAGCCGGGCCAGCGCGGCCATCGACTCCGGCGCCCCCCCGCCGTCGGAAAGCAGCCGCAGGGCCGCCTCCAGGAAGGGCGTCTGACCGCCTTTCCCCTCCGATCGGCGCTGCGCCGAAAGGTCGCGGATCAGCTCCAGCAGCGCCAGCTTCCGGCCGAGCAGCGACTCGAAATCCTGGCGGTCCATCAGCGGATCGAGCCGCTGCCACGCCTTGAGAGTCGCCGCCGCCCCGCCCCGGATCACCGGCCCCTCGCCACCCAGCCCGCTGAACCGCTCCAGCACGTCCGCCTCCGGCCCGTTCCACACCACCCAGCGCGTGGCCCACGTCGCCCCGGGATAATAGCGCGTGGCCATGGGCGGGCTCACCACCATCACGTCGCCGGCGCCCACCGCGTGCGTGCCGTGCGCCAGCGTTTCAAGAACCCCCGTCCCCTCCTGCACCGCCACGGCCGCATATTGCCCCAGCACCCGGAACCGGGCCGGCCTCCGCCGGTCCTCCCGCATCCAGCCGATCCGGTCCACCCACAAGCCCAGCTCCCGCTCCTGCGCCAGGGGCGTCCGGAACCGCTCTTCATTATAAACGCGGGGGGCCTTTTTCATGATGATCGATTTTGGCATAGTTGTGCACGATTTGTCCATTTAATAGACGCGTAATTGGTGTACGTTATGGTCATATCGAGGAGGACTCATGACGGAACGCGAACGGTATCTGGCGGCGAACCTGTTCGGGGCATGCGACAAGGTCCCCCTTCACCCGGGCAGCGGACGGAAATCCACCCGGGAGCGCTGGTACAAGGAGGGGCTCCCCCGCGACGCCAAGGATATCAACGAGTACGCCTACCGCCTGGCAGGCGGCACGCAGGCGTGGGAGTCGGGCGGCCCCGGCTTCCCGCTCAACGAGCGCATGATCCCCATGTTCGAGGAGAAGGTCCTGGAGCGCAAGGCCGACTCCCAGATCGTGCAGGATTGGAAGGGCAACATCTGCGAGATCAGCAACGAGTTCACGCCCGACTACCTGCGCAATGCCATGGATTTCGTGACGCGGCGCTGGGTCAAGTGCCCCGTGGAGACGCGGGCCGACTGGGAGGCCATGAAGCTCCGGTACCGCTTCAGCGATCCCGCCCGCCTGCCCGCCGACCCGGCCACCCTCGGCCCGCAGCTGGCGAGCCGCAGCTGGCCGGTGCGATGGTCGTTCTCCGGCCCCTTCTGGCAGCTGCGCGAGTGGCTGGGCTTTGAACAGCTGTGCATGCTGTTCCTGGACGATCCCGAGTGGGTCCGCGAGATGATCTATTTCTGGCAGGAGCATATCGCCGGGTTGATGGAGGAAGGCCTGCGGCATGTGACGCCGGATGAGATCCACCTCTCGGAGGACATGGCCTACAAGGAGCACGCCATGATCTCCCCGGCGATGACCCGCGAGTTCCTCCTGCCGGTTTACCAGCGCTGGGGCGCCATTATCCGCCGGCACAAGGTGCCGATCTATGCC
>CAIKKV010000388.1 GCA_903828035.1 uncultured bacterium | reverse complement strand
CGCCCCCGTGCCCGCCACCGCGCCAAAACCGATGAACTTCACCGCGTCGCCCGCCCGCTCCAGAAATCCGCGGCCGCCGGTCGTCCGCAAAATCAGATACGCCCCGCCCACCGCGTATAGCGTGTCGCCGATGCCGTTGGCCGCGGCGGCCAGCAGGCAGCGCGCGATCTCGCCCGCTGACGATGGATTGAAATAGGACCAGAGGTTGCCGGCAAACGCGCCGATGAAAATCCCCGGCCATACCCGGTACCCCCGCCACAGCACGGCGGCCAGGATGATGCCGGAGGGAATCCAGGGCGGGGTGATGTTGCCCGGCGGAATCGCCAGCAACTGCCCTAGGCGAGCCGTGATGACGTACAGCAGCGCAAGCACCCCGATCTCCAGCGCCGTCCGGATGTTTGTCCCTATATTTTTCAAGTGGCCTTTCATCCCGCGTTTAACCGCTCAGATCAGCTTCACTGTCGACATTATATTCCCTTTTCCGGCGCGAGCAAGCTAATTTGCAGCTTCGCGGGGGCTTTCTGGCCCCGTTGGAGGAACGCGATCAGACAGAAGAAGCCCCGCCAGACGAGGATGCGGCTGATTGCAAGGCGGTGCGTCGGCTGGTCGAACCCGGACCCAATGCCTCACGTGCGCTTGCAACGGTAATCCGGGTGTCGCCGATCGCATGTCCTTCCGTACGAGGAGGAAGTTGGCCCCTTGTCTCTCCTTGTTACGCAGGTAGCGGAGCTCGAATGTGGCTTCGCCGGGAACGGTGCGGTCGAAATAGGATTGCGCACCCCTGCTTCGCATCGTATAAGACAGCGTGACCGCCGTCTGTTCCGGAAAAGCCAGCGAAAGAGTGGGGCTTTATCGGAAGGCATGAGACGAGTTTCACACCAGTACGCCGGGGGGGGGTATGCGCCCGAACATTCTCTTTATCATGAGCGACGACCATGCCGCGCACGCGATCAGCGCCTACGGCAGCCGGATCAACAGGACTCCCCACATTGACCGCCTCGCGCGGGACGGGGTGCGGCTGACCCACTGCTATTGCACCAATGCGCTCTGCACGCCCAGCCGCGCCACGATCCTCACGGGGCAGTACGGCCATGTCACGGGCGTGCGCGAGTGGCAGCCGCTCGACAGCCGCCGGCCCGTCCAGCTCCAGAAATTGCTCAAGGCGGCGGGATATTCGACGGCCCTTTTCGGCAAATGGCACCTTGGGCACGGCGTGACCAACAACGTGGACCAGATCGACAACCAGGGGCCGGGCGCCGTGCCGGCCGATCCGGCGGGCTTCGATTACTGGTCGCTCCTGCCGGGGCACGGGCGCTATCAGGATCCGGAGCTTGTCACGCCGGCGGGACGCTCGGTCGTGCCGGGGTATATCAGCGACATCATCACGGACCAGGCGCTGGAGTGGCTCGGGCGCCGGCCGGCTCCCGGGCAGCCTTTTTTCCTCTGCGTGCATCACAAGGCGCCGCACCGGAACTGGCAGCCGGGCGAGCGCTACAAACACCTCTATGCCGACGACGAGATCGCCCGGCCGGAAACGTTCGACGATGACTACGCGGGGCGCCCGGCCGCCGAGGCCGCCCGGATGCGGATCCTGGGCGACCTCACGCCAAGCGATGTCAAGGGCGACCCGCCGCCCGGCCTCGCCGGTCCGGCGTTGAAGAACTGGTATTACCAGCGATACATCAAGGACTACCTGCGGTGCGTCGCCAGCGTGGATGCGTCGGTGGAGCGTCTTCTCGACTACCTCGACAAGACCGGCCAGGTCCGCCGCACGATCGTGGTCTACACCAGCGACCAGGGGTTCTTCCTGGGCGATCACGGGTGGTATGACAAGCGGCTGATCTACGAGCACGCCGTGCGCATGCCGTTCCTGATGCGGTATCCCGACGAGATCCCGGGCGGCACCGTCCGCGAGGGCCTGCTGACCAACCTCGACTTCGCGCCGACCCTGCTGGACTATGCCGGCATCCCGGCGCCCGCGGAGATGCAGGGCGTGTCCGGCCGCGCGATGCTCCGCGGCGCGCCGCCGCCGGACTGGCAGCAGTCCTTCTACTACCGCTACTGGGACCACGGCGGCCACAATGTCTGCGCCCACTACGGGCTGCGCACGCCGACCCATAAGCTGGTGTATTACCATCCGGCGGCCGTCACCTGGGACGGGGGGGTGAACCGGGAGCCCCGGCTGACTCCCTATTGGGAGCTCTACGACCTTGTTAATGATCCGAACGAGCTGCACAACGCGTATGGCGACCCCGCCCAGGCTTCGCACCTCCCGCGCCTGCACACAGAACTGGACCGCCTGCAGCGCCGCTATGGCGATACGCCGCTCCATGCCGGGTTCACCGGGTGAGCGCCGGGCGCACCGGACATGTATTGCCGGAAGATTTTATCCTTGTGCAACGGGGTGACTCCGATTTTAATCCCAGTAACAGGAGGAGCGGATGAAGGAAGTACGTTTGGGCGTGATCGGGGTTGGCGGCATGGGCACGGGGCATGCCCGCGGGGTTCTGGACGGAAAACTCAAGCGGTGCCGCCTGGCAGCCGTGTGCGACGTGAATGCCGAGCGGTTCTCGGCTTTCCCCGAGGAATCGGTCCTGAAGTTTTCGGATAGCCGTAAGCTGATCCGCTCGGGCGAGGTGGACGCCGTGCTGGTGGCCACGCCCCACTACGGGCACACGACCATCGGGATCGATTCGCTTTCCGAAGGCATTCACACGCTGGTGGAGAAGCCGATTTCCGTTCACAAGGCCGACGCGGAGCGCCTGATTGCCGCGCACCGCGACCCGAAGGTGGTCTTCGCGGCCATGTTCAACCAGCGTACGGATCCGCATTACACCAAGCTGCGGAACCTCATCCAGAGCGGCGAGCTGGGCGAGATCCGCCGTGTGAACTGGATTATCACGAACTGGTTCCGCACCCAGGCGTATTACGATAACGGAGGCTGGCGGGCCACCTGGGGCGGCGAAGGCGGCGGCGTGCTGCTGAACCAGTGCCCCCACAACCTGGACCTGCTGCAGTGGCTTTTCGGGATGCCCGTGAGCGTGCGCGCCACCTGCGCCTTCGGCAAATATCACACCATCGAAGTGGAAGACGAGGTGACCGCTTTCCTCGAATACAAGAATGGTGCGACCGGGGTCTTTATCACGACCACGGGCGAAGCGCCCGGAACAAACCGCCTGGAGGTTTCCGCGGAGCGCGGCCGGGTGGTGGTGGAGGACGGGAAGATCACCTGGATCCGCAACGTCGTGGAGCAGGGCGAGTTTCTGAGGACCTCCAAGGCGAGCTTCGCGCGGCCGGAAACCTGGACAGTGGACATTCCGTGCGAGGGCTGGGGCGGCCAGCATCTGGGGATCCTCCAGAATTTCGTGGATGCCATCCTGGATGGCGTTCCGCTCGTGGCCCCGGCGGAAGAGGGGATCGGCTCGGTTGAGCTGGCCAATGCCATGCTCTATTCCGCGTTTACGGATAAGAAGGTTGGCATCCCGCTGAACTCGAAGGCGTACGAGGCCCACCTGAAGAGGCTGATCAAGAACTCCACCTTTGTGAAGGCGGGATCAAAATCAGCCAAGGTGGTGGATCTGTCCAAAACATTCGGCAACGGCTGATTCAGATTATTGCAGCGCCATGGCGATGTGGAACCGTTCCTCGGGGCTGATGAAGTGGTCGGCGTCTTCCGCGGCCCCGGCCATATCAATTTCAACCCAGCCGACTTCCCCGCTGAACGTGCTCTCTCGCGGGGTGTATTCGGGAGAGACGGGCGAGCCGGATTCGCGGCCGATATCGAAGGTTTCGTCGGCGGAAAAGACGCCCCATTCGGTCTGTTCGACCCTGCCCTGGGCGATCGTCTTCCCGTCCAGGTAGAGGGTCACGGTTCCGCCCGCGCCCAGCGCTCCGCCATCGCTGGCGAACTCCATGCGCACCTGGTGTTTGCCCGGGGGAAGGGCCTCGCGGCTTTCGATGAAGGAGTGGTAAACGCCATAGTAGTTATAGCAGTAGACCGGCTTGCCGGATTTGCAGTAGAGGCTCCATCCGCCGGCCATGCCGCCCACCGCGGCAATGACGCCCTCGGCGCCCGCCGGCGGCACGATCACCTCGGCGGTGACGGCGTGCGACTTGGACTTGTAGTTGATGATCGTGCTTTCGCTGAGCCTGCCCATCCCCCCGAACAGCAGCTGCCGGCTGCCGCGCGTGAGCTGAGGGCGGCCCGCGATGTCAGGGTTGACCCGCTCGGCAAAGCGGTCATCCATGGGCAGGACATTGTGCTTGGCCGCCTCGATCAGCCAGAGGCGCTGGAGCTCGTGCAGCTGGGCGGGATTGGCCTTGGCGAGATTGCGCGCCTGGCTCCAGTCCTTGCGGGTGTCGTACAGCTCCCAGTCGTCGGCGTCGAAGGCCGGCAGCTGGGTGATGCCGAGGATCCACGGCGTGCGGTGCCGCGTGCACGCCATCCAGCCCTTGTGGTAGAGGCCGCGGTTTCCCGACATCTCGAAGTACTGGGTCTCGTGCCGCTCGGCCGCCTTCCCGTCGCTGAAGGAGTAGGCCATGCTGACGCCTTCCATGGGCTTCTGCTGGATGCCGTTGACGAACGAGGGCTGGGGCAGGCCCGCCGCTTCCAGGATGGTGGGGGCGACGTCGATGACATGGTGGAACTGGCTTCGGATTTCACCCTTCGCCTGGATGCCCCT
>CAIKKV010000387.1 GCA_903828035.1 uncultured bacterium | reverse complement strand
GGGCAGGGGTGTGCTCCAAGCGCCTGGTGGACGACGGGAACCTTGTGATTGTCGGGGTGACGCGGCTGATCAACATCCGCAGCTACGATCCGCTGGTTGTGCAATTCACGGTTTCGGAACAATACCTGCAGCAGCTTCGCGCGGCGAAAGCGGCGGGCGTGGTCCCGCTGGAGATCCGGCCGCGCGGCGACACCAACGTGTACGCGGGAACGCTGGAGTTCGTGGATAATGCCGTCAATCAGCAGTCCGGAACAATTCTGCTGCGCGGCCAGGTGCCGAACCCCGGACTCAAGCTCTGGGCAGGGCAGTTCGCCGAGATCCGGGCGCAGGTCGGCCTCGCGAAGGGCGCGGTTATGGTGCCCGAGGCGGCCGTGCAGTTCGGAAAGGCGGGCTCGTATCTCTTCGTTGTTAACGCGGAATCCAAGGCCGAGATGCGCCTGGTGGAGACAGGGGTGCGGCATAACAACTCGATTGAGATCGTGAAGAACGTTGCAGGCGGGGAATCAGTGGTGGTGCTGGGGCAGTTGATGCTCCAGCCCGGGGCCGCGGTGATGGACCCGGCGCGGCAGGCGCCGGCCGAGGCGCCCGCGCCCGCGAAACAATAGTAAATTCAAGCCGCACGAACGTACGGAGAATAAACCGTGACCTTTTCTGAAGTCTTTGTCCGCCGGCCGATCATGACGATCCTGGTGACCGTGCTCATGGTGGTGCTCGGCGTGTGGGCCTATTTCCGGCTTCCGGTCAATAGCCTTCCCACGGTGGATTACCCCGTGATCCAGGTCACAGTAGCCTATCCCGGCGCAAGCCCCGCAACGATGGCGAGCGCGGTAGCTACGCCGCTGGAGAATGAGTTTACCCAGGTGAACGGCCTGGAATTCATGTACTCCGACAACAAGCAGGGATTCAGCACCATCACCCTGACCTTCAGCCTGAATCGGAACGTGGACCTGGTGGCGCCGGACGTGCAGGCCGCGATCACGCGGGCTACCCGAAACCTCCCGACCGATCTGCCCAGCCCGCCAACATACCAGAAGTTCAACCCTTCGGATGCGCCCATCTACTACCTGATGCTGTATTCAGACATCCTGCCCCACGGCGAGCTGTATGATTACGCGAACCACGTGGTCGCCCGGAAGCTCAGCATGATTGAGGGCGTCTCGAAGGTGGAGGCCTTCGGCTCCAAGCGCGCCGTTCGCATCCAGTTTGACCCCGCAAAGCTTTCGGCCTGCCAGATTGGCGTGGATGAGCTCTCCGTCGCCCTGAGGGCGGGCACAGTCAACATCCCCGGGGGCAGCCTCAACGGCACCTCGCGCACCTTCACCATTGAGCCCCAGGGGCAGTTGCGCACCGCCCGCGAATATGGGGAGCTCATTATCGCGACCCGGCAGGGCAATCCGGTCCGGCTCAAGGATGTCGCCCGCTGCGTGGACAGCATCGGGAACGACCTCGTCAATATCCGCTTCAGCCCGCCCGGGCAGCCTGATTTTGAAAAGTGCGTGGTCATGCGTCTTTCCCGCGTGAGCGGCGCCAATACGGTGGCGGTCGCCGACAAGGTCGCCCTGGCCCTTGAGGAAGCCCAGCGTGAGCTGCCCTCTTCCATCAAGCTCGACACCATGTTCAACGGCGCAGGGCCGATCCGTGAATCGCTGCACGACGTGCAGATCACGGTCGTCATCGCCTTGCTCATGGTCGTTCTGGTGATTTTCCTCTTCCTGGGGCGCGTCCGCGAGACGCTGGTGCCCAGCATCGTTCTGCCCATCTCGCTGCTGGGCACCTTCGCACTCATGCTGCCGTCCGGGTTCAACCTCGACACCCTGTCGCTGATGGGCATTATCCTGGCGGTCGGGTTCCTGGTGGACGACGCCATTGTAGTGCTGGAAAACACGGTCCGTCATATCGAGGCGGGCATGAAGCCGATCCCGGCGGCGCTGCAGAGCATGAAGGAGATCTCCTTCACCGTGCTCTCCACCAGCGCGGCCTTGATCATCGTCTTCCTGCCGCTGGTCTTCATGGCGGGCGCGGTGGGGCGCAACCTGCGGGAGTTCGCGCTGACCGTGATCTTTGCCATCGTCGTTTCGACCTTTCTTGCCCTGACGCTGTCGCCGATGATGTGCGCCAGAATGCTGCGCCACGAGAAACTGCCGAACCCGCTGCAGCGCTGGATCACCGGGAGGATCGCAGCCCTCGTTCGACTGTATGGCAGGGCGCTGCATTTTCAGCTTCGCCACAAGTGGCTGGCTGTGGTGACATGGGTCTTCTGTATCTTCGGGGCGGGCGTTCTCTATTTCTTCCTTCCCAAGGCCTTCCTGCCGCCTGGCGACAGCAGTTTCATTTTCGGTGCGATGATCATGCCTCAGGGCGCCTCCACCGAGCAGAT
>CAIKKV010000386.1 GCA_903828035.1 uncultured bacterium | reverse complement strand
GCGTTCATCTCTTCGGCATGCTCGACGCCATATAAGTCGGCGTGATTTCGAAAGGAGTATAATAGTCCAAGCACGTAAATAATCAAGAGGATGGCAGCAACAATGGCGCTGAACAGTTCATGTTTGGAAGAAAGCAGCCCATCTGGAATGGAATAGGTGAATACAGCGGGAATGGCTAAGCCGACCATGGCAAACATGAGCATCGTTGCTGTAAATTTTCCCAGTTGCGCATCAAAATGAAGTTCTTTGTGCTTTAACCCGCCCAGGAAAATGCTAAATCCGAGCACAAATAGGATGTTTCCCAGAACGGAGCCGGCCAATGATGCTTTGACGACGTCAAAAAGCCCGGCTTTAAGCGCGAAAAATGCGATGATCATTTCGGTCGCATTTCCGAATGTGGCGTTTAGAAAGCCGCCCATTTTCGGGCCTGTGTAAACAGCGAGTTCCTCGGTGGCCACACCCAGATAGCCAGCCAAGGGAACGATGGCCAGGCAACTCATGAAAAACATAACCGATTCGCTCCACTCGGAAAAATGGCCGAGAATGGTCAAGGGGATGAATATCAGCAGATATTTTAGATAGCTCATGGCGTCCTATTATCAGCTCAATAATTTGATAGTTGTTTAGAATACATAAGATGAGGTCAGTATAAGAATTAAGAAGGTCAATAAATATATTAAGAAAACATCAAGCAGTCGCTGGAGTGTTTGTTGCCGTGGAGGCCTTGCCGGATGAGGGGCAGGTTAAATATTGCGCATAAATATCAGAGTTTGGTAGTTGTGCCGGACCGCCATTTCTCCGATTATGTCCGTCAAACGGAGAGTCGCGATGCGAGGTGAAAAAGTCGAATTGCCGCCCTGCGGCATGTTTGTCGGAACCGGCATCTACCCCATGAGCGCGGATTACATGGTGCTCGGCCTGTATGCGCATCAGTCCTGGACCCCGCAGGATTATCTGCCTCTGGAAATGATTGACCGGGTCCTGGCCGACAACCAGGGCAACCTGCTCCAGATCTGGGGCCATTCCCGCGGCTATGCGCCCTTCGTGCATGCCGAATGGTTTTACGCCCTCGACGAGATCGGCATTCACGTGCCGAAGCCCGACTGGAAGAACGGGACCTATATCCGCGCGAGCGATTGCGCGGAGTTGAAGGAGCATGCCGACCGCTTCGGCGCCGGGCTCCTGCGGATCATCAAGGCCGCCGCCGCGAAAGATCTGTATACCACCTTTTTGTACACCAAGGCGCTTCCCGAGTGGTCGCGGCGTTTCAAGGAGGGCGGCAAGCATTACCTCGGATATGATTTCGGGGAGAGTTTCACCTTCCGTTTTGACGAGAACATGACGCGGGGCAAGAAGCCCGAAGAGGTGACCCTCGAGATGCTGGCCGACGATTTGATTTCCCGCGTGAGGGCGCATATCGACGAGCGCCGCGCCTCGGGGTGGGGCAACATCATGGCCACCAGCGGCAGCTTTCATATCGATTATGAAGTGGTCGCGGGGACGGACATTCCCGTGGTCGAGGATTTTGGTTTCCGCCACCTCAACATGGCATCGGCCCTTTCGCGCGGCCTTTACCGGCAGCACGATCTCCCCATGTGGGGCTCCCATCTCGCCCACGAGCATTACTCCTGGATCCCGCTGCGGAATCCTCGCAAGTTCGACCTGCTAAGGGCGGCGCTCTACCAGAAGTACATGGCCGGCTGCAAAATGGTCATCAATGAGAGCGGGAACTGGTTCGTCGAGGCGTCCCTGTGCGAGGACTCGCCGAAGTTCGAGCTGCCGCGCGTTCCCTTGAAACCGTCTGAAGTGAAATGGGGCGGTGATCTTCCGCTGAAGTTCGTTCCTTTCATTGATGAAGCCCGGAAGCATTATCAGAAGATCGATTATCGCGCCGAGCCCTGCCGCCGCTACCGGAAGGAAATCTCGGACTTTTACGATTTCGTCAAAGCAAACGGCACGCCGGAAGGCCAGCCCGAGACCACCGTGGCCCTGGCGAAAGGCAACTGCGATCTGTGCGGCCACCGGTATGACGCCAACACTCCGGTGGGCGGGGCCTATTCGCTGGCCGATCAAAATCCGGCCTGGTTTGAGGGCGCTCCGGAACGCGGCTGGGAGACGGCGAAAAAAGTGTTCTTCCCGCTTCTTCCGTTGCTGGGCCCGCATCCGAATCATTTCCTGTCCGGAACGCCGTTCGGGCAGGTGGATGTGGTCAGCTTCGCGAAGGATCAGATTTCGGCCGGCTTCCTTTCGGCCCACTACAAGGCGCTTCTCTTTACCGGCTGGAACACGGCTTCCGAAAAACAATACGCGATCCTCAAGGAGTATGTGTCGAATGGCGGCACGCTCTTCATCTCCATTCCCCAGCTCTCCACCAATGCCACGCGGAACTACGGAGCCTATACAGTTGCGGAGCTGGTGCATGGCGGCGACTGGTCCGACTTGTGCGGGGTGAAAGTCAAGGGAAAGGGCGAGCGGTTTTACTGGGCCACCGCCCCAGTCGGCGCCACCGAGATGGGCTTCACGTTTCCGCGCCGCTTTGGCATCATGGGCACCGCGATGGGGAGTATCGAAATCACGGACCCGGCCGCCGAGATACTGGTGGTCGATGACGAGCAGGCCGCTCCGCTGCTCCTGCGCCGCCGGTGCGGCAAGGGCACCGTCTATTTCCTCAACTCCTGGGCGTATCCGGGAGCCTTGAACACCGATGAAGGGCCCGGGGCCACGCTGGATTCGCCCGGATTGATCGGCATGATCTACCGCCACATCGCGCGGCGCGCCCGGGGGGACGTCTGGATCACCGACGACCGCCAGGAGCCCCGCGCCGAATGCGAATATGTCGCGTTTTCATACTTCAAGATACCCAACCGGATTTACCTTCAAAACGTCGATTTTGAACGGCCGCATGGCTGTTTTCTGCATCAGGGCGGCTCCGTCCAGCGCGTGGAATTGGAGCCGGGTCAGTTTTTGATGATCAACGGGAACAGATAGGGAAACGATGAAAACACAGCTCAAAGCGATTGTTCCGGCCTTCGTTCTTCAAGGGGCGCTTGCCGCCCTGGCGGCCTCGCCCGGCGGGCTTGCGGACCGGGTGGCCGCGCAGGTCCGGGCGCCGGGCTCCACCGTTTCGCTGCCGGTGACCTGGTATGCCGTTCCGGCGCTCAGCCCGGTCAAGCGGCTGCCTGACTCTTTTCCGGAGGACGGCGAACTGGGCGGCGCGGTGAAGATGGTGGCGGCCCGGGATGAGTTTGAGCCCGCCTCCTTTCTTGTTTTTTCGGCGAATGACATTGAAAAGGCCACGCTTGCGGCTTCAGACTTGAGCGGGCCGGGCGGAACCCTTCCCGCGTCCTGCGTGGATCTGAAGGTTGTGAAGTGCTGGTACCAGTCCGGCACGGCCTGGCACAGCTACTTCGCCGACAACAAAGGCCACGAGCTGATTCCCGAATTGCTGCTGAACGATGAAACCCTGGTCCGGGTCGACGCCTCGACCCGCGACAACTACCTGCGCGTGGATGAGCCCGAGGGTTCCCAATACGTGTGGATCAGCAATCCGTTTTCCGTGAACGTGCCGTTCAACGCGGAAACGACGCCCGTTGCGGATGCCAAGACGATTCAGCCGTTCCGGCTGGAGGCGGGGCTGTTCAAGCAGTTCTGGATCACGGTCAAGGTTCCCCGCGATGCGGCCCCCGGCGTTTATTCGGGCACCCTGGCGCTTTCCGCCGCCGGGATGAAGCCGGTGTCGATTCCCCTGGCCGTGCGCGTTCTTCCGTTTGCGCTGCCGACCCCGGTGACGTATTACGATCCCAGCCGGGAGTTCTATACGATGCTGTATAACGACCCCCAATACCCTTCTGTTTTAAAAATGAGCGGCGGCGACCGCGCGCATGCGGATCGCAAGATGCTGGCGATGTTCGAGAACATGAGGGATCACAATATCCGGCATCCGCTGCTTAATCGGGATTTCAAGACCGGGTTTGCGGACGTCTTTACCCGGCAGCTTGAACTGGTCCGGGAAGCCGGCCTTGCGACCGATCCCTTGTTCGGGGCTGTTCCGGGAATCCCACCCTACGGGTGGATGACCTCGGTCACGGATGTGGCGATCAGCAACCAGACGGTGCCTCCTGAATTGATCAAAGGCATCGACGAGTCCTCCGATATCGTGAAGCGCCTGTTCGGTCACTCCAATGTCTATTGCTTTGGCTGGGACGAGCCTTCCCGCCGGCTCGTGGTGGCGGAGCGGAAGCCCTGGACCTACCTCCACGACAAGGGCCTGAAGGTTTACAGCACCGCCCAGGATGAGCATTTGAAATATGCCGCCTACAACGAGGATTTCGTCAATATTCCCGGCGAAGTGACGCGCGAGCGGTCGGGCAAGTGGCACGCGCTGGGCCAGCGCATCACCAATTATGCGTATCCCCACACCGGTCCGGAGAATCCGGATTTCATGCGCCGCGTTCATGGGCTGGCCCTGTACAAGGCGAATTACGACGGCATCGGGAATTATATCCTCACCTGCCAGGGGTGGAACGATTTCCTGGGCGATGCCTATAACTTCCGCGGATTCAACATGACCTATCCCACCCGCGACAGCGTGGTCGACACCCTGGAGTGGGAGGGCATTCGCGAGGCCGTCGATGATGTCCGGTATGCCACCCTGCTCAAGACCATGGCGGCGAAAGCCATCGCGACGGGGAAGACGGAGTCCGTGTACGCCGGTCGCCGGGCCTTGCAGTGGCTCGAGCTGATGGATGAAAAGAGCGCCGATCTGGACACCGTCCGCCTGGAGATGATCGACCGCATCCTGGCCTTGCAGGCCTATGCCGAATTGCCCCAGGCGCCGGTGGTGGAAAAGGCGCCGGTTCCCGCCTCAATAGTCCCCGTTGCTCCGGTTGCGGCGGCGCTTTCCCAGTCGGACATTGTGGCGACGAACCGCTTGATCATGGCCAGGCCCAAGTTGCCGGTCCGGTTCTATCGGAAAGCCCTGTTCGCGATTATCGACGCGCTTGCCGCCCAGCATAAGAGCGACGATTTGAAAGAGGTGGCTGTTGAGGCCGTTGCCGATGCCAAGCTTATAGCCAATGACCGGTTTCTGGCTAAGCTCATTGTCGCCGGAATCGACGTGGGTGTGAATCCGGAGGACTTGAAGCGCGAGGCCGGGAAGGCCGGCGCCGGGTTTACAGAAGCCGAATTGCCTTCCGAGGCCCGGGTGACGGCTATCCACGAAGCGGGAAAAATCTTCATGACGATGCGCCAGTATTCCGTGGTTCGCGCCTTTTTGGCCCTGGCCGACGGGATGTACCGGCAGGAGCCGAAAAAGAGCTATGTGTGCCGGTTTGTCGACAAGGCCCCGACAACGGTCGATGGCTGGCTGGCGTCGCCGCTTCTGAAAGAGGCGGCGAACCGCGAGTCGCAGTTTGTTCCCTACGACCGCAAGGCGGCCGAGTTGCTGATTTATGATGTGAATGCCGAGCGCGCGCTGGCGACCGCCAAGGAAGCGGCCGACAAGGAGACCGCCTTTTACATGGCGTACGACGCGGCGGGATGGCATATGTACGTGGACTGCCGGGATGCCGAGACGGAGAAGGTCGAAGCCGGACTCCTCAATGGCGGGCAGCTGGAGATGTGTTTTGCCCCCGGCGCGAGCGAGTGCTACTACCAGTGGTTTGTCCGCTTTCCCCAGGCCAATTTTAAAACCGTCAGTTACAACTCGCCTAACCGCCATTACCGGGAAATGGATCCCTATGGCAAGGCCGACGCCGCGACCGTGAGCGGCGGGTTTGGGGCCAGTGTGTTCATTCCCTGGGAAATGGTTTACGACAAGTTGCCTTCGACGGGCACGGAATGGCCGTTTAATGTGATCCGCTGGACGCGGGCGGGCGGCATGACTTGGCACGGGAAGGTCCACAACATCCATGACTTCGGCACGGTGAAATGGGAGGGGCTGACCCGGGAGCGGCTCGCGGCCATTAAGCGCAGGATCGTCATGAAGGCGTTCGGCAATTACAAGAAGACCCGCGCCGAGCAGGTGGCGTTCTGGAAGGATGCCGTGCTGGGGGATCCGGAGTTTTATGCGCAGCGCCTGCTGCCCGCGGTTGAAAAACTCGACGCGCTCGGGACGAAGGTCGATCCGGCCATGAGTCAGGCGGATGTGGAAAGCCTGTTTACGGATGCCGTTCCGGACTGGATGGAGTTCAATTTCAAAACGGCGGAGCTGCGGCGGGACTACCTGGCCGCCAAACTGGTCGGCCGGGGACGCTGAACCCCTGTTGGACGGCGAGGGCGGGCGGCTGTCATTTTTTTAGGCAGCGTATTGACTTTCGCGAAACCGGCAGCTATATTAACCCTCTGTTTTTTTGTGATTGCCCCCTTCGTCTATCGGTTAGGACAACAGGTTCTCAACCTGTGAAGAGGAGTTCGACTCTCCTAGGGGGTGCCAGTCACCAGAGCCGCCTCCATTGGCCAGCGGCATGATTGTTCATGCTTCATCTTTTCCAGATCCCTTGGGCGTGGATACTACGCCATTGACAAGGGGGCGGAACTTCCTTGAATATAACGGATCACGGTTAAGGGAGCAACGGGTTATGGACATTTTTTCAAAAGTTCTTGAGAATCCCCGCGATTATGATTTCAACGTCGAAACGCTCGGCGAATGCAAGATCAACTCGCCCGTCCGCATTCAGGATTTCCTGACCGAAGGCGCCCGCTGTGTCATTTCCCTGGATGTGGAACAGCTGCGTTGCACGTCTGAAAAGCTCGGGATCATGGCCTCCTTCGAAAAGGCGGGCCCGCACAAGAATATTTTCCATGACCCCGCCTGGAGCCGGGCCGCCATCGTCACCTGCGGCGGGCTCTGCCCCGGGCTGAACCACGTGATCAAGGGCGTGGTCGAAATCCTGGCCTTCGACTACGGCATCAAGACCATTTACGGGATCCGCTACGGCTACCGCGGCTTCATCCCGCGCTTCGGCTACACGCCGATGCTGCTGGACCCGGAGATTGTCGACACGATCCATGAAAAGGGCGGCACGCTGCTGGGCTCCTCCCGGGGGCAGCAGGACACGGCCGAGATTGTCGACACGCTGACCCGGATGAACATCAACCTGCTGTTCTGCATCGGCGGGGACGGCACGCTGCGGGCGGCGAGCGAGATCTCGGACGAGTGCCGCAAGCGGCGCCTGGGCGTCAGCGTGATCGGCATTCCCAAGACGATCGACAACGACCTGAACTTCGTGGGCCGGACCTTTGGCTTCGAAACGGCCGTGGCGGAGACCACGCCGATCGTCCAGGCGGCGCATATGGAGGCCAAGGGCGTGGCGAACGGCATCGGGCTGGTCAAGCTGATGGGGCGCGATTCCGGCTTCATCGCGGCCTACGCCTCGCTGGCGCACCCGGTGGTCAACTTCTGCCTGATCCCGGAGCTCGACTTTGAATTGCACGGGGAAAGCGGGCTGCTCCGCGCCCTCGAGCGCCGCTTTGCGAGCGGCAAGGACCACTGCGTGATCGTGGTGGCGGAAGGCGCGGGCCAGAAGCTGATCAAGGATGAGCCGGAGCGGCGGGACGCCTCGGGGAACATCCTCAAGAAGGACATCGGCGAGTTCCTCAGGCGCGAAATCCAGTCCTATTTCGACGGCCGCAAGTTCGAGGCGTCGGTCAAGTATTTCGACCCCAGCTACTCGATCCGCAGCATTCCCGCGCGCGGCACCGATGCGATCCGCTGTTACCTGCTGGCCCGGAACGCCGTCCACGCGGCCATGGCCGGCCGGACCAACTGCGTGGTCGGAAACCAGCACAACAACAACAATTCCTATAGCCTCATTCCCATTCCCCTGGCCACGATCGAGCGGCAGAAAGTGGACTTGAAGAGTGACCTGTGGAAAGCGGTCGTGGATGCGACCTGCCAGCTTCACTATTTCGTGAACGGGGCCGACAAGAACCGCATGGGCTAGCAGCGGAGGACGATCATGACCGACACACCGACCGGAACACCTACTCCCAGTTTGCATTTTGTCCGCCAGATTATTGCCGACGACCTGAAATCCGGCAAGTATGGCGGACGGGTGTGCACCCGTTTTCCTCCGGAGCCGAACGGCTACCTTCACATCGGCCACGCCAAGGCCATCTGCCTGGACTTCGGCATGGCGCTTGAGAACGGGGGTCGCTGCCACCTCCGCATGGATGACACCAATCCCGTCAAGGAAGAGGTCGAGTACATCGAGTCCATCCAGGCGGATGTGCGGTGGCTGGGCTTCGACTGGGGCGAGAACTTCTATTTCGCCTCCGATTATTTCGGCCGCATGGCCGAGTGCGCCGTGCAGCTGATCCGCATGGGCAAGGCCTACGTCTGCGAGCTGACCGCCGAGGAGTGGAAGGAATACCGCGGCGTGCCGACCCGGCCGGGCCGTGAAAGCCCGACCCGCAACCGGTCCGTCGAGGAGAACCTCGATCTGTTCGAGCGGATGCGGAAGGGCGAGTTTCCGGATGGCGCGCGGGTCCTGCGGGCCAGGATCGACATGGCGTCGCCCAACATCCACATGCGCGACCCGGTCCTGTACCGGATCCTCCACGCGGAGCATCCGCGCACGGGCGCCGCGTGGTGCATCTACCCGACCTACGACTTCGCCCACGGGCAATCAGACGCGATCGAGGGCGTCACGCACTCGATCTGTACCCTGGAGTTCGAGGATCACCGGCCGCTCTACGACTGGCTCATCGACAACCTGCCCGTGCCCTCGCGCCCGCGTCAGTACGAGTTCGCGCGGCTCAACCTCACGCACACCGTCCTCTCGAAGCGCGTCCTCCTACGCCTCGTCAACGAGGGTCACGTGCGCGGCTGGGACGATGCCAGGATGCCCACCATCTCGGGCCTCCGCCGCCGAGGCTTCCCCGCCGAGGGGATCCGCGACTTCGCGGCCATGATCGGCGTGGCCAAGGCAGACAGCGTCGTCGAGGTGGGCATGCTGGAGCATGCCGTGCGCGACGTCCTCAACCGCACGGCGCCCCGCCGTTTCGGCGTGCTGGACCCCCTCAAGGTGGTCATCGAGAACTACCCCGAGGGGCTGGTCGAGGAGATGGAGGTCGTCAACAACCCGGAGGATCCGTCCGCCGGGAGCCGCCAGGTGGCCTTCACGCGGGAGCTGTGGATCGAGCGCGACGACTTCATGGAGGAGCCGGTGCGCAAGTTCTTCCGTCTGGCCCCCGGCCGCGAGGTGCGGCTGCGGTCCGCGTACTTCGTCACCTGCACGGAGGTCGTCAAAGATGCGGCGGGCCGGGTCGTGGAGTTGCGCTGCACGTACGACCCCGCCACGCGCGGCGGCAGCGCTCCCGACGGCCGCCGCCCGAAGGCGACCCTCCATTGGGTGTCGGCCGCTCACGCCGTGCCCGCGGAGGTCAGGCTCTACGACCACCTCTTCCGCAGCTCGCACCCCGGGGCCGACGGCCGCGACCTCTTCGAGGACCTGAACCCGGACTCCGAGACCACGCTCCGGGGCTGCTTCGCGGAGCCGTCGCTCGCCGGCCAGCCGGCCGGC
>CAIKKV010000385.1 GCA_903828035.1 uncultured bacterium | reverse complement strand
TCTCCTCCGCTATTCGCTATGCGCTATTGAAGGGTAAGGCGTCGTGGAACTCCGCCCTCCGCTATTCGCTATGCGCTATTGAAGTAAGGCGTCGTGGAACTCCGCCCTCCGCTATTCGCTATTCGCTATCATTTTTCCGCGCTTGCTTTTCGAATGTTGGCATGGTTAAATATTGTTTGATGACTAAAACAATAAAGAAGACGGGCGGGGGAAAGGGGGGGGCGGTGACGCCCTCCATGCAGGACTGCCTGGAGGCCATCCTGCGGCTGGAGCAGCAGAAGGGCGCCGCCCGGGTGCGCGACCTGGCCAGCCACCTGGGCCTGCACAAGTCCACCGTGACCGCCACGCTCAAGCACCTGGCGCGCGAGGGGCTCGTCCGCTACAGCCCCTACGAGCTGGTGGCCCTGGAGCCGGCCGGCCGCGCCGTGGCCGTACGCGTGAGCGGGGGGCACGAGGTCTTTTCCCTGTTCCTGTCGGGCATCCTGCTTCTCGAGCCGGCCGCCGCCGACTCCGACGCCTGCCGCCTGGAGCACGCCGCCACCCCCGAGACCATTGAGCGGCTTCGCCTGTTCGCCCGGTTCCTGAGCGAGCGGCCCGGCGCGACCCGCCCGCTGACCCGCGCCTTCTCCGCCTATCTGCGCAAGCAGGAGGGGGCGTCATGCGCGTGATCACCCTGGCCCTGGCCGGCAATCCCAACTGCGGGAAAACAACCCTGTTCAACCGCATGACGGGCGACTGCCGGCATGTGGGAAACTGGCCGGGCGTCACCGTGGAACGCGCCGAGGGCGCCTTTCGCCACCGCGAGCAGGATCTGTGGGTGACCGACCTGCCCGGCCTCTATTCGATCGATGCGCACACGCTGGACGAGCAGGTAACCCGCGACTTCCTGGCCGGGGGCACCGCCGATGTGATCGTCAACATCATCGACGCCGTCAACCTGGAGCGCAGCCTCTACCTGACCAGCCAGCTGCTGGCCCTGGGGCACCCGATGGTCGTGGTGCTGAACATGATGGACCTGGCCGAGTCGCTCCAGATCCGCATCGATGTCGCCAAGCTGGCCGCGCGGCTGGGCTGCCCGGTCATTCCGCTCGCCGCCCATCGCGACCGCCGGCTGGATCCCGTTTTCGAGGCCATCGAGGCGGTCGCCGCCGCCGAAGCCGCTCCGGTTCCGTCGCACCCCATTCCCACGACGGAAGAGGGGCGTTATCTCTTTGTGCGCGAGACGGCGCTCGCGGTCGCGGACCGGAACCGGACGCCGGTCCGCCGTTTTTCGGATCGGCTGGACCGCTATGCGCTGAGCCGCTTTTCCGGCATTCCGTTTTTCCTGGCGGTCATGTACCTGGTGTTCATGATCACCGTCAGCGGGTCCCGCCCGGCGATCAGCCTGATTGATTCGTTCTGCGGCCGGCTGTTCGTGGAAATGCCGCGCCACTTCCTGGAGCAGCTGGGCGCGCCGGCGCTGCTGATCACCCTGCTGGCGGACGGAGTGGGGGCGGGCATGCGCGCCGTCTCGACGTTCCTGCCGCCGATCTTCGGCATTTTCTTCTGCCTCGCCATCCTCGAAAACTCCGGCTACATGGCGCGCGGCGCGTTCGTGATGGACAAGGTCCTGCGCAAGATCGGGCTTCCGGGCCGCGCCTTCCTGCCCTTGCTGGTCGGGTTCGGCTGCAACGTGCCGGCCATGTTCGCCACGCGCACGCTGAAGGAGCGGCGCGAGCGGCTGATCACCCTGCTCATCAATCCCTTCATGTCGTGCAGCGCCCGCCTGCCGGTCTACACCCTTTTTGCCACGGCCTTTTTCCCCGCGCGTGGCAACCAGGTGGTGTTTGCCCTGTACCTGATCGGCATCCTGATGGCCATCCTGACCGGGCTGCTGCTGCAGAAGACCCTTCTGCGCGGCGAGCCGTCCTCCTTCGTCATGGAGCTGCCGGCCTACCAGGTGCCCAGCATGAAGGCCGTCTTCCGCCACTCGTGGGAGAACCTGAAGGGGTTCATGCTGCGCGGCGGCAAGGTGATCGTGCTGGCCGTGACGGCCCTGAGCCTGCTCAACACCCTTGGCCGGGGGGCGGACGGGACCGGCGAATCGTGGCTTGAAAAAGCGGGGAAGGCGATCACGCCTATCTTCGCGCCCATGGGTGTTAGTCGCGAGAACTGGCCGGCCGCCGTCGGGCTGCTCACCGGCGTGGTGGCCAAGGAGGCGGTGGTCGGCACGCTGGACGCGCTGTACGGCCAGATGGAGCCGGAGCCGCCCGCCGCGCACGAGCCGGTGACGGGCGCCACGCCCCACGCGGACCACGGCGAAACGCCCCTGGCGGAGGGCGGCGTGCGGCACGGCATCACGGGCGCCATGCGCCATCACTTCGGCACGGGCGCCGCCGCCTTTGCCTACCTGCTCTTCGTGCTGCTCTACGTGCCCTGCATCGCCACGCTGGCGGCCCTGCGCCGGGAAGCCGGCTGGGGCTGGACGGCCTTTTCGATGACGTACCAGACGGCGGTCGCCTGGCTGACGGCCACCCTGTTTTATCAACTGGCTTCGTGACCGGGGGAGGAGGACACATGTTCGGGATGCAATTCCGCCACCGCCGCTGCTCGCCGCACCAGCCGGCTCCGCCCGTGGAGAGGCTCGACGAGGGCTTTGAGGACCAGGTTTACCGGATTGTGGCAAACCCGGACCGGCAGTCCCGCGAGATGGGCTTCTTTCCCGGCGTGACGGTCCGCGTCCTGCGCAATGTGGGCGGGGAGCACGGCCTCGTGGTGGCGGCGGGCGAGGCCCGCTATGTGATGGCGAGGAAGGCGGCGCGCGCCATTCGCGTCGAGGCGGGCTGATCCGCGTTCTGCGGGCGAAGCCTTACGCGCGCTGCCGCAACGTGCCGAGCGCCTGGGCGATCGTGGACAGCCCGATGAAAAGGAACCCCGCCGCATAGATGGCGATGAAGGGGCTGACGGCGAACTTGTCGGCCACGATATACGCCGACAGGGTGTAGGTGCAGTAAATGCCCAGCAGCACTTCCACCACGCCGGCCCACGGCATCTTCATCCTGTAGGCCTTGATCTGCTGGCCGCCGCGTTTCGGCGTGCGCACGAACTCGCTTTCGCGTCCGATCGCGGCTTCCAGGATGGCGCGCGAGTTCGACAGGGCCAGTCCCACGCCCACGACCATCAGCAGCGGCATCAGGAGGATCCGCTTCCGCCAGTGCGGCGTGGCCTTGAACTGGCCGACGCTGTACATCGTGCTCGGCGCCAGGATGGAGAGGATCAGCGGGACCGACAGGATCGCGTAGACCACGGCGTTGGTCTTGATCTGGGTCGTCAGCGCCAGGACGGGCAGGGACAGGAGCGCGAGGAGCAGCATCAGGGGGTGAACCATGTACCCCGTCATGTGCAGGAACGCCTGGACCTTCTTGAACTTCGACACCTTGGCCTCCGCCAGCTGGGGGAAGAGCTTGATGACGGTCTGGATGGAGCCCTTGGCCCAGCGGAACTGCTGGCTGCGGAAGGCGTTCACATCCTCCGGCAGCTCGGCTTCCACCACGAGGTCCGGCAGGTACAGGCCTTCCCAGCCCTTGAACTGGACGCGGTAGGAGAGGTCCAGGTCCTCGGTCAGCGTGTCCCAGGACCAGCCGCCGCCGTCCACGATCGCGTCGCGCCGCCAGACGCCCGCCGTGCCGTTGAAGTTCAGGAAAAGGCCGCTGCCGCTGCGGGCCGGCTGTTCCACCAGGAAGTGGCCGTCGATGCCGATCGCCTGCGCGAGGGTCAGGAGGGAGTGGGTCCGGTTCAGGTGGCCCCAGCGCGCCTGGGCGAAGCCGAGCTTCGCGTTGCCCTGGAAGTAGGGCACGATCCGGCGCAGGAAATCGCGGGGCGGCACGAAGTCGGCATCGAACACGGCGACCAGGCTGCCGCGGGCTTTGGCCAGGCCTTCGGCCAGGGCGCCGGCCTTGAAGCCGAAGCGGTTGGCGCGGCGCAGAATGGTGATCTCGTGGCCCCGGGCCGTCAGCTCGGCGGCCACGCGGTCGATGACGCCGAGCGTTTCGTCGTTCGAGTCGTCCAGCACCTGGATCTCGTGGCGGCCGGCGGGATAGTCGATGGCGCAGGCGGCGCGCAGGACGCGCTCGGCCACATTCACTTCGTTGTAGACGGCGATTTGCGTGGTGACGATGGGCAGTTCATCATCCGGCAGGACGGTGGAGGCCTGGCGGGCGCTCTCGGCCCGGGTCCAGCCCTGGCGGGAGAGGTAAAGCATGATGTAGCAATTCAGGCCATAGATCATCATGCCGATATTCGTGGCAGCATAAATGGCGACAAGCAGGCAGAAACCGATAACAGTCATTCGAACTCCCGGTAATATGATGCCGGGTATATTGCCATTCGCGCCCCTTGGGGTCAATAGTGCGATAAGGGGGCATCGGGGGCTCAGAAGAGGGCTTCCTGGCGCGGATAAAATGACGGTCAGGGCCTGGGCGGAGTGAGCAAATAATCGCCTAAAGCCGCGAAAAAGGCGGCTTCCTGTTTCGGATTCAGCATCGGCAAGGCGGCGGTGCCTGGGAGGGGGCGCGCCTGGAGCCCTTCTTCGGCGTGAAGGATAATGGCGAAATTGTGCCCGGCCCGGGGCCATTGTCGCATGCCGGAGGCGATGGCGACCGCGAGGCCGAACGTGGCGGCGGCCATCAGGGCGTTGAGCCGGTCTTTGGGGACAAGGCGGAAGGGTCGCATCCGGTCGAGAAGGCCGATCAGGACCGACACGGCCAGGGCGAGCGAGGCGAGGTGCCGGACGCCGGCGAGCGGGGCGGCGTCAAGGAAGAGGGGCTTGACGCCGAGATGGAGCAGCGCCTCCCGCAGGGGGGGATGGCCGAGCGCGAGGTCGGCGCCCAGGCTGAGAAAGAGGAACGCGGCCAGGCTGGAGGTGGCGCGCCAGGCGGGATCCGGGGTGGCGGGTCCGGTGAGGAGGAAGAGGATGACGAGGGCGGCCGGGATCCAGACGGGGTGCTGGAGGAGGGGGCCCGGCCGCAGGTGGACGCAGAGCAGGGCGAGGGCCAGCGTCAGGATGGCGGCGATGATCCGGATTTCGCGACTGCCGGCCCGGTTGCAAAGCGAGACGCCGAAAGCGCCGGCGGCGCACGGCCCGGCGATAGCGGCAAACCCGGCGTGCCAGCCGGCGGCGAGGAGCAGGCTGGCGGCCGCCAGGACGCCCCGGCTGCGGGTGAAGCAGGCGAAGGAGGCCAGGACCAGCAGGGCGGCGGAGCCCTGGGGAGTGGCGGCCATGAAATCCATGTCCCGGCCGGCGGCGGGGGCAAGCAGGGGAAGGGACAGGCCGAGCGCGGCCATGATCAGGCAGGCGGCCGCCAGCACGCCGTCGACCGGGTAGGCGCCCGTCATGAGCAGCAGCCAGCCCAGCGCGAACAGGAAGAGGAGGAGGGAGGAGACCTTGACGGGGATGCTGTAGGAGTAGGGGGGCATGGCGCCCGGCCAGGCGGAGCACAGGGAGCGGAGGACCGCGCTGAAAACGGGGGAGACGGCATAGGTGTGAAGGCGGGGCCGGAGGCGGGCGTCCTGCTCGAAGGAGAGCTTGTTCAGCCAGGCCTGTTCGGCTCCGTTCAGGGGGCTGACGCGGGATTCGCGGGCAAACAGGCGGGCCGCGCTGTAGTAGCGGACGGCCTTGTCGGCGAGGGGGCCTTCGGAATAGCCGGCCATCCAGAAGATCACGAGCTGGACGGTTGCCAGGAAAAGCAGCAACAGGGTCCAGCCGCTCCGGGATTCCCCGGCTGCCTGGAATAGCTTCGGCATACGGATAGTATATCAGGATAGGGGACAGGGGCGCAACGGGGTATTACGCCGGCGAAGGGGCACGCCGCCCCCTGCATTCTTTTTCGAGGGTATCCTAAAACTTGCAGCTGACGCCTACGACCAGGCGCAGGTCGTAGGACTTGGTCTCGTCGGGCGTCCGGCTCTGGTAATGGTATTCCATGGCCGTGCGCAGATTCAGCGACTGGGTGATGACGGTTTCCAGCTGGACGTCGGCGTTCAGGAGGAAGTCGTTGATGCGCAAGGCATGCGGCAGGATTTCCAGGTTCTGGGTGACCTTGGGGCCGCCTTCCCATTTCCGCTCATAGCGCTCGCCCAGCCGGATGGCCGGGTAGTTGGCGGAGCCGTCGGCCGTTTCCTCCCACACCCAGGAGAGGCCGGATTCCACCGACCACTCCACCTTCTCGGCTTTTTTCAGGTACAGGCCCACGCCGCCGCCTTCCGTGACCCGGTAATGCAGGTCGGCCACGGCGTCGCTTTCAATCTTGCCGTTCAGGAACGTATATGTTTCGTCCAGCTCCCACGGCCGGCGCACATTGCCGAAGAGGTCCCAGCGCTTGGCGGTTGTGGTCTTGACCGCGTCGACCTCGCTCTGGCCGTAGGAATAGGAGCCGCCGGCGCGGATCTGCTCGAAGTGCGTGGTGGCGCCCTGGGTCTCCAGCTTGCTTCCGATTTCACCCTTGCTGGCGTTCCCGCTGGTGAGCAGGCCGTTGAAAGACAGCGTGGTCTCGAAAGGCTTCGCCACGGAGGTGGGCGTGGCGCCGGCCGTGGCGGCGAAGCCAAGGGCCAGGAGCAGGGAGAAACCGATTGGGGACAGCGGACGCATAAGGGTTACATGATACCATGCGGCCGTTTCCCGACAAAGAAAATCCGATCCGGTCAGGTTTTGCGGGGTTCGTAATGGGTGTGCAGGAGCTGGCGCGATTTTTCGCCCAGCGGCTCCTTGAGGAACTCCTCGTACAGTTTCCGGACGTCCGGATTCTCGTGCGACTTGCGCAGCGCCTTGCCTTCGTCCTCGGCGTAGATGGCCGCGATGCGCTTGAGCCGCACGGAGTCATCCGTGAACCGGGGCTGCCCGCCGCCGCCGATGCACCCGCCCGGGCAGGTCATGACCTCCACAAAATGATAGGTCGCCCCCGCCTTGATGCGCTCCAGCAGCCGGCGCGCGTTGCCCAGCCCGTGCGCCACCGCCACCTTCAGCTCGACGCCTTCCAGGAACGACCACCCGGGCTTCGCCCCGGTGATGGCGAGAGCCGCCTCCTTGATGCCCGCCAGGCCGGCGATGGCCTTGACATGCAGGTTCTCGGCCGGCAGCTCACGCCCCGTCACGAGCTCGTAGGCCGTCCGCAGGGCCGCCTCCATCACGCCGCCCGTGGCGGCGAAGAGGTCGGCCGCGCCCGAGGAGAGCCCCAGCGGCGCATCCATGGGCTCGTCCGGGAGGCGGGCATAGTCGATGCCCGCCTCCCGGATCATCCGCGCCAGCTCCCGGGTCGTCATCACGTAATCGACATCCTGCACGCCGCTGGCCGACATCTCCGGCCGCTGGGCCTCGAACTTCTTGGCCGTGCAGGGCATGACGGAGACGACCACGATCTCGGCCGGGGTCTTTCCGATTTTCTTCGCGTAATAGGTCTTGGCGACGGCGCCGAACATCTGCTGCGGCGATTTGCAGGTGGAGAGGTTGGGCAGGAACTCGGGGAAGTAATATTCGGCGAACTTGATCCAGCCCGGCGAGCAGCTGGTGAACAGGGGCAGGGCGGCCTGCTCCTTGTCGACCAGCGCTTTTTTCAGTCGGGTCAGGAGCTCCGTGCCCTCCTCGAGAATGGTCAGGTCCGCGGCGAAATTGGTGTCGAAGACGCCGTCGAACCCGATCCTCCTCAGCGCGGCCGCCATTTTCCCGGTCGTGCGCGTGCCGGGCGGAAAGCCGAACTCCTCGCCCAGCGCGGCCCGGATGGCCGGCGCCGTCTGCACCAGCACGGTTTTGGCCGGGTCCTCGAGTGCCTTCCAGATGGCCGGGAGGCAGCTCTTTTCGGTGATGGCGCCCACGGGGCAGACGGCGGCGCACTGGCCGCACTGCACGCAGGGGACCTCCTTCAGGTCGCGGGTGAAGGCGGGCCCGATGACGGTTTTGAAGCCGCGCCCCTGCGGGAAGAGGGCGCCGACGCCCTGCACCTCGGCGCACACCGAGACGCAGCGCCGGCACTTGATGCACTTCGCGTTGTCCCGCACGAGCGCGGGGGTCGAGTCGTCCAGGTGCGCGGCGGCTTTTTCGCCGACGTAGGGCAGCCGCTCCACGCCCAGCTCGTCGGCCAGCGCGCGCAGCTCGCAGCCGCGGCTCCGGTCGCAGGTGGGGCAGTAGCCGTCGTGCTCCGAGAGGAGCAGCTCCACGACCTTCCGCCGCGCCTCGCGCGCCCGGGGGCTGTGCGTGTGCACCACCATGCCTTCGGTGACGGGCGTCGAGCAGGCGGCCGCCAAGGTGCGGGCGCCTGCCACCTCGACCAGGCAGACGCGGCAGGCGCCGAGGGGCTCCCGGTTCTCCATGTTGCACAGGGTGGGGATGGAGACGCCGCCCTGCCGCGCGGCCGCCAGGATCGTGCTCCCCTCGGGCACGCTCAGCTTCAGGGAGTTGATGAACACCGTGATCATGGCCGGTTCTCCCCCTCCGCGCCCGGGGCGGTTTGCTTGCCGTAGTCGCATCGCAGGCAGCGCCGCGCCTGCCGCAGGGCCGTCGGCTCGCTCCACGGCTGCTCCACCTCGGTGAAGTTGTTGCGCCGTTTTTCCGGCCCGATCGTCGGCAGCCGCTCGCGCGGATCGCCGGAGGGATCGGCGGCCGGATCAAAGGCCACCGGGACCTCCCGGTAGCCGCGCCAGAAGGCGTGGACGGAGCCGCTCAGCAGGGCGTCCATGCCCACGGCCGCGCGCTCGCCGGCCGCGATGGCCCCGGCCACGGAGGAGGGGCCCGAGGCCGCGTCGCCGCCGGCGAAGAGCCACGGCACCGACGTGCGGCCGGTGCGCGGATCCGCCTTGATCCAGCCGCGCCCGGTCAGCTCCACCTCCAGCGGCTTCAAGAGCGGTTTCGCGTTCAAGGCCTGTCCGATCGCCAGGATGACCTGGTCGCAGGCGAGCCTCTCGCCCGCCCCGGCTTCGCCGGCCTCGGGCCGGCGGCGGCCGGAGCCATCGAACTCGCCCAGCCTCATCGCGCGGCAGCGGATGCCGGTCACGCGGCCCTCCTCGGCCACAAACGAGTCGGGGTGGGTCAGCGTGCGGAGCGTCACGCCCTCCTGGAGCGCCTCCTCGATCTCCTCGGCGTAGGCGGGCATCTCCTCGCGTGTGCGGCGGTAGAGGACGGTGACGCTCTCGGCGCCCAGCCGGATGGCGGTGCGGGCGGCGTCGATGGCCGCGTTGCCGCCGCCGATCACCGCCACGTGCCGGCCCACGGGCACGGAGCCGCGGATATTGTAATGGCGCAGGAAGGCCATGGCTTCGGTGATGCCCTTCGCGTCCTCGCCCGGCAGGCCGAGCGGCAGGCCCTGCGGCGCGCCCACGGCCAGGAACACGGCCTCGTAGCCGCGGTCGCGCAGCGCCTGCAGCGTGAAGTCGCGGCCCAGCGCGCGGCCGGTCTCGATGCTGACGCCCATCCGCTCGATGAGGCGGATTTCGCGGGCCAGCTCCTCGCGCGGAAGCCGGTAGGCGGGAATCGCCTGCACCAGCATGCCGCCGGGGCGCGGCTCCGCCTCGAGGACGTCGGGCCGGTACCCGAGGCGGGCCAGGAAGTAGCCACAGGAGAGGCCGGCGGGGCCCGCGCCCACGATGGCCACCTGGCGGGCCGCATTGGCCGCATTTTCGCGTATCTCCGGGAGCTGGAGGGTCACCTCCTGGTCGACCATGAACCGCTTGATCCCGCGGATCGAGACGGCGTCATCGAGCGCGGCGCGGCGGCACTTGTCCTCGCAGGTGTGGAAGCAGACCCGGGCGCAGACGGAGGCGAAGGGGTTTTTGTCGCGGTGGAGCCTGAGCGCCTCGGCGTAGCGCCGGTCGCCCACCAGGGCCACGAAGCCGGGCACATCCACGCCGGCGGGGCAGGCGCTCAGGCAGGGCGCCCGCACGAGGGCGGGGCAGACCCCGGCCTCGCAATGCTTGTCGCGGATGTGCGCCTCATATTCGTGGCGGAAGTGGCGGAGGGTCGACAGCACGGGGTTGGGCGCGGTCTGGCCCAGGCCGCAGAGCGACGATTCCTTGATGAACTGCCCGAGCTCGACCAGCCGGTCGAGATCCGCCATCTCGCCCGTGCCGGCGCAGATGCGCTCGAGGATCTCGAGCATCCGGCGGGTTCCCACGCGGCAGGGGGTGCATTTGCCGCAGGACTCCTCCTGCACGAACTCGATGAAGAAGCGGGCGACGTCGACCATGCAGGTGTCCTCGTCCATCACGATCAGCCCGCCCGAGCCCATGATGGCGCCGAGGTCGGCGAGCGTCTCGTAGTCGAGCGGCACATTGAGGTGCTGGCGGGGGATGCAGCCGCCGGAGGGCCCCCCGATCTGGGCGGCCTTGAAGCGCTTGTTGTTCCGGATGCCGCCGCCGATATCGTAGATCACCTCGCCCAGCGACGTGCCGACGGGCACTTCGACCAGCCCCGTGTTGCGCACGGCGCCGGCCAGCGCGAAGACCTTGGTGCCCTTGCTCCTGGCCGTGCCGTAGCCGGCGTACCAGTCGCCGCCCTTGGTCAGGATGGCGGGCACGTTGGCATAGGTCTCCACGTTGTTGAGCACGGTGGGCTTCCCCCACAGCCCTTTCTGGGCGGGGAAGGGCGGGCGCGGCCGGGGCTCCCCGCGCCTGCCTTCGATCGAGGCGATGAGGGCGGTCTCCTCGCCGCAGACGAAGGCGCCGGAGCCCATCCGGATTTCGAGGTCGAAGGCGAACGGCGTGCCGAGGATGCCGGCTCCCAGCAGGCCGCGGTCGCGGGCCTGGGCGAGCGCGAGCGCGAGGCGCTCCACGGCCAGCGGGTACTCCGCGCGGACGTAGACATAGCCCTGGCGCGCGCCGACGGCGTAGGCGGCGATGGCCATGCCCTCGATGACGCTGTGCGGGTCGCCCTCCAGCACGCTGCGGTCCATGTAGGCGCCGGGGTCGCCTTCGTCGGCGTTGCACAGGACGTATTTGGTCTCCTCCGGCGCCTGGCGGGTGAAGCTCCATTTCATCCAGGTGGGGAAGCCCGCGCCCCCGCGGCCGCGCAGGCCGGAGCGCTTCAGCTGGTCGATCACCGCCTCGGGGGTCACGCCGGCGAGGACCTTGGCGAGGCCGGCGTAGCCGTCGCGGGCCAGGGTGTCGCCGAGGCGCCCGGGGTTGATCCACCCGCAGTTGCGAAGCACGAGCGGCGTCTGGCGCTTGAAAAAGTCGATGTCGCTTCTTTTGGGGACAGGGTTTTTGCCCGCGGCATCGCGCACGAGAAGGCGGTCGACCGGGCGGCCGTCGCGCAGGTGGAGGCCGACGATGTCGGCCGCGTCCCCGGGCTTCACGCCCTGGTAGAAGGTGTCGTCGTCCATGAGCAGCACGGGGCCGATCACGCAGGGGCCCATGCAGCCCGTTTCCACGAGGGCGACCGTGTCCTGCAGGTTGTTTTCGGCCAGGGCGGCCCGCAGGGCGTCGCGCACGGGCCTGGCGCCGGAGGCGAGGCAGCTTCCGCCGAAGCAGCAGAGGATGCGGCGCCGGCCGCTGGCGGCTGCGGAGGGGTTTGTCCGGCGCTCCAGGTCGCGGGCGGCTTCGAGGTCGGCCAGGGAGCGGAGGCGGGGGGCGGCGGGGCTCATGGCCGCTCCCGGGCGGCGGGCGGGGGTTCTCCGGAGGCGAGCACCCGGCTGAGCAGCTCGCCCACGCGGGCCGGCTTGACGCGCTGGTGGACGGTGTCGTTGATCATGACCACGGGCGCCATGCCGCAGGCGCCGAAGCAGCGGCCGACCTCGAGTGAAAATTGGCGGTCGGGGGTGGTTTCGCCGACCTCCACGGCGAGCTTCTTGCGGAAGGCGGCGAGCACTTCCTTCCCGCCGCGCACGTAGCAGGCCGTGCCGAGGCAGACGCGGACCAGGTATTTTCCGCGCGGCTTGATGGAGAAGAACGAGTAGAAGCTCACGACCCCGGCCACTTCGCTGTAGGGCTTGGCGAAGCCGGCGCTGATTTTCTGCAGGACCGGTTCGGGCAGGTAGCCGTAGAGCGCCTGGGCGACCTGGAGGGCCGGGATGAGGCCGCCGGGCTTGTCCTTGTACTCGGCGATCACCCCGGCCAACCGCTCGTTCAGGACGGCTTCGGAGACGGGTTCACAGGACTGGCAGGGGCAGGGCAGGGGGGCGGGGGATGAAGGAGGCGTCATGGGAATCTCCTGACATTTTACAGGGACCCTTCGATATATTTCTCGAGATTCCGGATCATGATGTCCTGCTCGGTGGCCATGAACTTGACCAGGTCGCCGATCGAGATGAGGCCGTCCACTTTGTCATGTTCGATGACCGGCAGGTGGCGGATGCGCTTCTGGGTCATGAGCGACATGCAGTCATCCACGGTGGTTTCGGGGGTCACATAGATGACCTTGCGGGTCATGGCGTCCTTCACCGGGACGGCGCGGGGCTGTTTTTCGAGCAGGATGACTTTCCGGAAGCAGTCGCGCTCCGAGAGGAGTCCGGCCAGTTTGCCGGATTTGTTCATGATGAGCAGGCATCCGATCTGCCGGGTGTCCATGAGTTGGACGGCCTCGAAGACGGAGGCTTGCGGGGGAATGGTGACCACATCGCGTCCCTTGCGATCGAGAAGCTGGCTGATCGGCGTATTCATGGAACGTCTCCCTGTGTTGAGAGTGAGGGTTCCGTTTCGGCCGCTGGGCCGATATAACCGGACCCGATGCCTTCATTTTACGGGCCACCCACAGGGGGAGTCAAGATATTATGAGACTATCTGATTAAACTAAGATCATTACCATCCCATAGCGGGCTAAAAAGGGCACACCACCACCTTTCCCCCTCTGATTTACAGGGCTTTTTCGTGATTTAACGGGCGGGTTTGGAAGTGCGCTTGCTGACGGATATGGCGAAACCGCCCGAAATCGGAGGTTTTCTCGGGGTGCTATCCCATAGGCCGGCTGGTGAAACGCT
>CAIKKV010000384.1 GCA_903828035.1 uncultured bacterium | reverse complement strand
TTCTGCACGGCTTCCACGATCTTGGGGTGGCAGTGGCCGAGCGTGGTCACGTAGATGCCGGAGGAGAAATCGATGTACTGGTTGCCGTCGAGGTCCTTCAGCGTGCAGCCGTAGCCGGACTCGAAGGCCACGGGGAACAGCTTGACCTGGCCGCTCAGGCCCTTGAAATGCTTGCAGCAGCGGTCGTGCATGGCCTTCGACTTGGGGCCCGGCGCGGGGACCACCATCTTCGGATACTGAGTCAGGTCGACTTTCGCCCAATTGGCTTTCATTCTCGTTCCTTCCTTATGAGGGTTTGCTCGATTCAAAAACACAGTTTCCGTCCACCCAGGTGCGCAGCGGACGGGTTTCATCGGACCACAGGACAAGATCGGCGGCCGCCCCGGCTTCGAGTCGTCCGAGGGAGGCCAACCCCATCAGCCGCGCGGGATTGAGGCTGCCCATGGCCCACACCTGCTCCACGGGAAGCGTCGGCAGCCATGCGAGCAAGTTCTCCATCCCCACATCCATGGTCAGCGCGCTGCCGGCCAGGCAGTTGATTTTAGGGCCTTCCGCGATGCGGGCGCCATCGCCCGGCTTCACGCGGACCTTGTAGCCCCACGGCGTGTCGTACACGCCGGCGGGCAGGCCGGCCCCGATATTGGAATCGGTGATCAGCATGATGCGCTTCCAGCCGAAAACCGTGGTCCAGGCTTGAACGACCAGCGGCGGCACATGGCAGCCGTCACAGATGAAGTCCACCGTGGTGCGCGTGTCGGCCATGATGGCCTCGATCACGCCCATGGGCCGCACGCCGGGCTCGTATTCCGGCGGGCTGTGGAACACGTCGTAGTAATGGGTGGCATGGCGGGCGCCGGCGGCGATGGCCGCCTGGGCCTGCGGGGCCGTGCAGCGGGTGTGGGTGATGAACGGCTTGATCCCCCGCTCCATCAGGCGCTCGATGACGGGAACAATATTCTTCGTGTCCGGGCTCAGCGACATGATCGACATCTTGCCGCGGCAGGCCGCGATCATCTCGGCGAGAAGGGTCACGTCGCCATCGACCAGGGTGCAGGCGGCGCCGGTGACGGCCATGAACGGCCCCTCGAGATGCAAGCCCTGAAGCCTGGCCCCGCCGGCTTTATCCATGGAGGAAACAAGCGCGTCCAGCAGCGGGAGCAATTCCTTCCCGGGAACGGGAACAACGGTGGGAAAGGCGCATGTCGTTCCGCGGGAAGCCGCGAACCGGGCGGCCCCGTCCATGGACTCGGGGCTTTCATACATGAACGTGCCCACCCCGTGGGTGTGCATGTCGATCAACCCGGGGGTCAGCCGACGCCCGGCGGCATCGATGCGGACCGCCTCTTGCGGAACGGAGACCGGATTAATGGCCGAAATTTTGCCATCAGCGACCAAAAGCGAACCGCGCGATACCGAGACGCCGGGATTGATCAGTTCGGCATTTTCAATCAGAACAGGTTTCATGGCCCATCCGGTTAGAAGGAGTGTTAAACAAGCCTGTAAACATATCGCAGATACAGGACCGGTTCAATTCTTTTCCGTCACTTTCCCTGACTGCCCACCGCGAGCAGGCACGCATGCGGGGCCAGCCGAACGCGCAGATTCCCCGACCGCAAGGCCACGGCGTCATCGGTCCAGAAGTTGCGCCACGCGAGCCCGGCGGAATCGGGGCCCGTATCGTAAGACAGCTCCTGCACCCGGTCGGTCCAGTTGATCAGCAACACCCGCCGGCCGGCGCTTAACGACTGCGTCCAGGTGGACGGATAGCGGCTGGTAAACAGGTCCAGCGCGACACCGGCGGCGCCACGCTCGGCCGCCACGGTCCGTCGCGCCAGGTCCAGCCCCGCCGCATTCAGGCGGGTCAAATCATCCGACAGGTTCACCGCGCCGCCCGAGATCAGCACCAGGCTCAGGAGCGTCCGCGCCTCTTGCAGGGTCATCGTGGCGAGCACATAGGGCTCCATGGGGGCCGTCGGCATATCCGGCTTGACGAAGACGAGGGCCGCCCGAAGCCGTTCCAAGTCGGGGTCATTCGATGTTTCGGGACCGCGGCACAAGGCGAAGTCGGGATCGTTCACCCACAGCCGGCCCTGCGCCCACCCGCGCGAGGCAATGGAGGCGACGTTCTCCTTGATGGCATCCCATCGGGCGTGGATGTCGCTTGAGGTCCGGACTTCGTCCACGCAGTCCGTGCCGGCGAAAAAGTCATACCCGCATCCCATGATGCGGGCGCGGCCGCGCAGGGCCTTCCTCGCCGGCTCGATCAACATCCGGACCAGGTCGCCCCGGGAAACGGAAGCATCGGCGAAAACGGGCGCCTTCAGCGTCTGCTTCAGAAAATCGAGCTTGAAGTAGCGGTAGCCCATGTCGGCATACCGGGTGAACAGGTCGCGAATCCACTTCCGGGTCTTCGGAACGGTCGGATCCAGAACGAACCCGAACCGCCGCATACATTCGAAGGCCAGGCAGGGCAGGCCGGATTTGCCCTTGGCCAGCATATCCATGTCCCACTGGGAAATCCGGGCATGCGGCTCCATGACGCCCGGGCAGAGCCAGAGGCCCGGCTCAAAGCCCAGCTTCGTCAGGCGCCGTGCCAGCCACTTCATGCCGTGGGGAAAGAGCGGGTTGGCCTCCCACTCCCCGTGGCAATACTCCCAGCCGTCATCGATGATGATCCGCTTCACGTGGCGGCTCAGCACGGGGTCAGCGGCGATGAACTCGGCGTTCCGGATGACCGCCTCCTCCGTCACCGTCCAGCGGTAATAGTCCCAGGAGTTCCAGCCGGCGACCGGCGGGACCGGCGCGGGCGGCCGCGGCCGCTGCTCCCGGGCCCACGCCTCCAAAAGCGCATGCCCGTCGGCTCCCGAAAAAAGGAACACTGGCTCGGCCTCGAGGCGGCGCCCGGCGAAGCCCGCGTCAATGGGCGTGACGACCATCAGCCCCTTCACGCCCGGGCCCTCGACCTCGCCGCACAGGCGGGAGGGATTCCGCTGCTTCATCGGCTGGGACACGTGTAGCGAGACGCCCTTCCGCGTCAGCGTCAGGTGCAGATAACTGACAAAGGGATGGGCCTTTTCAACGGGCAGCAGGATCGCTTCGCATCCGCCCGCGGAACGGCCG
>CAIKKV010000383.1 GCA_903828035.1 uncultured bacterium | reverse complement strand
CTCTCGGTTGTGGCGTTTCGATCAGGCGGACCACGACGAGGTGATTTTGCGATGATAAGGGCTGAAGGCGATGGGACGTGGCCTTGTGGGCCCGGCCCATCCAGCCTGAAGCCCTTAGCGCGCAAAAGCACCCGCCGGGGAACGCCCGAAACGCCACAACCCCGCCAGACAGACACTTACCTCTCCGTTCACACGCTATAGATGCGGACCAGGGCTATTTCTTCAGCCTTGGCAAACACCGGCAGTTTGTTAGGATAAGCGGATATGGAACCGCTTGCCTCAGCTCAGTCGGCTTCGGCCGAGACGTTGAATTTCAGCCTCAGCCCGGATGAGACCGACTATTCCCTCGATGTTTTCCGGAAAGCGGTGCCGGGGCAGGTCCGGACCCGGGAACTGCTCCGCCTGCTGGGCCCCACCCGGCAGAGCCAGTGCCTGGACCTGAGCGGCGGCGAGGCCTCGGTGGCCTATTGGCTGACCCACGGCGGAGGAGTCTGGTTCAGCCTGGCTCCCACGGAATCCTCGGCCGAGGCGCGCCGGCGGTTCATGGGCGACAAGGCGGCCGTTTTCACCGGCCTGCCGCTGCCGTTTCCCGACAAGCACTTCGACGCGGTTGTCCTCGGGGACCTGCTTTCCCGGATTACCGATTTCGACCTGCTGGTGGCCGAATTGCACCGGGTGCTCAAGCCGGCCGGCCGCCTGGTCCTGGACGTGCACCACGCGCGGCCGTTTTCCGGGCTTCGGCCGCTGCAGAGGCAAATACCGGCCTATTATGCGAATGGCGTCTTCCGGCCCGGCTATTCGGACAAGGCGCTCTTCCTGCTGCTCAAGGACGGGTTCGACGTCCAGCAATTGCGGCCCTATTCCCGCTTTTTCATGACCCTGGTCGACCTGCTGGTCCAGCGCACCATCGGAAGCGCCCGGATCCGCTCCGACAGCGCCGTCCGGATCAAGCGGACCTATACCCTGGCCTATCCCTTCTTCCTGGCGGCCCAGCGGCTGGACATGCTCCTGTTCTGGACCCGCGGCTACCGGATGGCGGCCCTGGCCAAGCGCCACATCTGGCGCACCCGCAACACCCCGGTCATCACGGAGAACCGCCCCGTCTCCAAGGCGGTCCTGTCCACGGTGAGAAATTAGGCCGAATCCGTCGCTCGTAGCTTTTGCGATTGACTCTTTTTCACGTCGTGCTAATGTATTCCCCCTTATCTAGAAGAAGAGGACTATAAGACCATGAAGCAGTTATTTCAGCCGCACAAGAAGAAACGGCAGCGCAAGCTTGGATTTCGCGCCCGCATGAAAACGGCAAACGGCCGGAAGGTTCTGGCCCGTCGTCGCCAGAAGGGCCGCGCCAAGCTGACGATCTGACGGTCGTGATGGTCGCGGGAATCCCAGACGGCCCTGCCATGGCCGGACCCGGCAAATCGGCCGGGCGCGGACTTTCACGCGACCAGCGTCTGACCCAGTCCTCCCTTTTTCTCCAGACGTACGAGGCGGGTCTATGCCGGCGGGGCCGGTTGATGACCCTGTGGATCCGTAAACAGCCCGATACCTCGTTGCGACTTGGCGTTGTGGCCAGTCGGCGGGTGGGGGGCGCCGTGCAGCGCAACCGGGCCAAGCGCCTGCTGCGCGAGGCCTGGCGCCTGAATCGGCACCGGTTTGCCGGCGGCGTGGATGTCATCCTTTCCGCCCGCTCCGACATCGTCAGCGTCGCGCTGGATGATGTGGTCAAAGAGTTGCTGTATCTGGGCTCCAAGACGGGGCTCCTGGCGCGAAAGGAGGCCCCTTGAGCCGCTTGCTGATCGGGTTGATCCGCCTGTATCAAGCCTGGCTGTCCCCGCTCCTGGGGAGCAGCTGCCGGTTCGAGCCTTCCTGTTCCACCTATTTCATCGAGGCCGTCCAAGTCCACGGAACGTGGCGGGGCGGCTGGCTGGGGGTGCGCCGCCTGTTCCGGTGTCACCCGTTCCACGCCGGCGGGTACGACCCGGTTCCGGCAGGCTTTCAATACAAACCCGGAAAGTGACCATGAGCACCGATAAAAAATGGACCAAGTCCGACTTTTTCATCATTGGCATCCTCTTTGCCCTCCTGGTGGGCTGGGGCCCTCTATGGACCGTCGTGATTGCCCCGCGCCTGCCCGGCGCTAAAAATCCCGCGCCGGTCATCGTCGACGCCCCTGCCGTTGCCGCGCTTTCCGGCGCTCCCGCCGAACTGAAGGCCGCCCCCGCGACCGCGGCGTCGAATGCGGCTCCCACGGTTGAGTCTCCCGTGGCCGCTCAGGTCGCTCCGGCTCCGGCGCCCGCCGTGATGGTTCCGGTTGTGCCCGCTCCCGATGCGGCGGTGACCGCGGCCCGGCGCGATCCCGCCAACCTCGCGATTCTGTCCAATGGCCTGGTCCGGATTGGCGTCAGCCGCCTGGGCGGCGGCATCGCCTTTGCCGAATTGTTGAAGTATCCGATTACGCCGAAAAATCCCCAGCCGCTGGTGCTGGATTTTGCGTCCGAACCCGCGCTGGCCCTGGTGCAGGCTGATTCCGCGGCGCCGGGCGCCCAGGGGTTGCAGGCCTTCACCGCCGCGAAGCCCTTCGACATCCGCGTTTCCGCCGATGGCCGGACCGCCACCCTGACCGCCCGCGGCGACAACGGCCTGACGCTCGAGCGCGTCCTGACCCTGGGCGAGGATTACCGGCTGACGCTCGAGGACCGGTTCATCAACTCGGGCGCGAACATCGTCTCGCTTCCCGAGTACGGGTTGCAGGCGGGCGCTCTGTTTTTCCCGCCTGAAAAAGGCGGCGCTTCGCAGGGAACCCTCCTGGGCATCGACACGCTGTCGTCCACCGGCGGCGAGGATGTGCGGTATTGGGGCAGCAGCAGCTTTTTCAGCAAGAAAGAGACCCTGGCCGATTTCTTCCTGCCGCCCGATCGGCGCGGCGGCGGCTGCTCCATGAACAAGCCGGCCCTGGCCCAGCCGCTGCCGGCGGCCATCCGCCACCCGATCCAGGACCGCACCGACTGGCTCGCGGTGAAGAACAAGTTTTTCACCCAGATCCTGGTGCCCGAAGGCGGTTCTGCGGGCTATATTCTTGGCGCCCAGCGGCAGGTTCTGCCCCTGGAAAAGCCCGGCCTTCCCAGTTCGTGGGCCTCCACCCCTTTGATCTCTGGCGTTTCGGCCGTTCTGATCCTGGATCCCGTGGGGACGAATCCCGGCGAAACGCTCTCCCGCAAGGTGACCTATTATGTGGGGCCCAAGGAGTATTCGCGCATCGAGCCCATGGGCAACCGGATGGTGGAGATCATGGAGTTCGGCATGCTGCGCTCGATCTGCTGGCTTCTGCTGGTCTGCCTGAAGGGCATCTATTTTGTCATTCCGAACTACGGCATGGCCATCATCCTCCTGACCATCCTGATCCGCCTGATCTTCTGGCCCATCACGCACAAGAGCACCGAGAGCATGCGCCGGATGCAGGAGATCCAGCCCAAGATCGCCGCCCTGCGCGAGAAGTACCGCGACAAGCCGCAGAAGATCCAGGAAGAGACCATGAAGCTCTACAAGGAGCACAAGGTCAACCCCATCGGGGGCTGCCTGCCCATGGTGATCCAGATTCCCGTCTTCATCGCCCTGTTCAACGTGCTGCGCAGCGCCGTGGAACTGCGCTACGCCGGCTTCCTGTGGGTGGCCGACCTGAGCGAGCCGGAAGGCCTGTTCGCGGGCGTGCTGCCCTTCGCCATCAACTTCCTGCCGATCATCATGACGGCCACCTCGGTGTGGCAGAGCTACCTGACGCCGAGCGGCGGCGATCCCGCCCAGCAGAAGATGATGCTGCTCATGCCGATCATGATGCTGTTCATTTTCTACAGCATGCCCTCGGCCCTGGTGCTGTACTGGACCGCCAACCAGGTGCTGATGATCGTGCAGCTGCTCTGGCAGAAGCGAAGCAAGGAAAAGGCGGCCGGCTAACCGGTCAAGCGAGGCCCGCATGGTGACGACGTGGAGTTGGAGAGTCGGACTCGGCCTGGCGGCCTATCTGCTGGGCGCGATCCCGAACGGATATCTGGTCGGCCGCGCCCGGGGTGTGGACATCCGCACGGTGGGCAGCGGCAACATCGGCGCCACCAATGTATTCCGCTGCATCGGCAAGGGGTGGGGGATCTTCACCTTTGTCCTCGACGCGCTCAAGGGCTTCGTGCCCGCGTTCCTTTTTCCGAAAATCCTGGCCTGGGCCGGAGCCGCGCCCGGGGGGCATGCGGCCGTGGCGCCCGCCCTGGCCTTCATGATCCTGGCCATCGCCGGCCATAACTGGCCCGTCTACCTGGGCTTCAAGGGCGGCAAGGGCGTGGCCACCAGCGCCGGCGCGCTGCTCGGCGTGGCGCCCGCGGCCATGGGCGTGGGGCTCGCCGCCTGGGCGATCCTCTTTGCGGCCACCCGCTATGTATCGGTGGCGTCGATCGGCGCCGCCGTGGCCGTGGCGGCCGGCGGCTGGTGGCTGTACCGGCCCGACGGGGTGCTGCCGGCCGTGCTCACGGTGCTGTGCCTGCTGATTGTCCTGCGGCACAAGGCCAACATGGCCCGCCTCGCGGCGGGAACCGAGAATCGGATTTCGTTCGGACGCAAGGAGCGGTCATGAAAGTCGTCGTGATTGGTGACGGCGGCTGGGGCACGGCCCTGGCCACGGTCCTGCTGGGCAATGGCCATGCCGTTTCGCTCTGGGGCCCCTTTCCGGAATATGTGGCCCAGATGCGCGACACGCGCGCCAACCCGCTTTACCTGCCCGGCGTGGCGCTGCCGCCGGCCCTGGCGCTGACCGCCGATCCCGCCGAGGCCTGCGCCGGCGCCGGCCTGGCCGTGGTGGCCGTGCCGACCCAGTTTTACCGCTCGGTGCTGAACCGCTTCCGCGGGCTGCTGCCGGCCGGCTGCCTGGTCGTGAGCGTGGCCAAGGGCTTCGATCCCGCCACCGGCGAGCGGATGAGCGTCGTGGCCGAGGAGGTGCTGGGCCTCGGGCCCGTGGTGGCACTTTCCGGTCCCAGCCACGCGGAGGAGGTGGCCCGCCGCTCCCCCACCTGCGTGGTGGCGGCCTGCCGCGACCATGCTTTGGCCGTGCGGGCGCAGGAAGCCTTTATCAGCAACCGGTTCCGGGTCTACACCTCCGACGATGTCGTGGGCGTGGAGATGGGCGGCGCGCTGAAGAACGTGGTGGCCCTGGCGGTCGGCATGTGCGACGGGCTCGGGCTGGGCGACAACTCCCGCGCCGCGCTGATCACCCGCGGGCTGGCGGAGATGATGCGCCTGGGCGCGGCCTACGGGGCGAGCCCCGCCACCTTTGCCGGTCTCAGCGGCATCGGCGACCTGATTGTCACCTGCACCAGCCGCCTGAGCCGGAACCACACGGTGGGCGAGCGGCTCGGCAAGGGCGAGACGCTGGAGCAGATCATGGGCTCCATGAAGCAGGTGGCGGAAGGCGTGACGAATTGCGTGACCGCCCGCGCGCTGGCATTGAAGAAGAATATCGAGGCGCCGGTGGTGAGCGAAGTCCACGCCATTCTCTATGAAGGCCGCCGCGCCGATGAGGTGCTCGACCTGTTCATGGCCCGCACCGCGAAACCGGAGCAGGCGTAGAGGGCAGGGCGAACCCGTGTTACTCTGCGAAGTCAGCGAAGGCTTCCTTCGCTACGAAGCACGAGCCGGGTGAGCCGCATGGGAAAGTCAGGCGCAAGCAAATGGTAACGGGCTCGGGTGGAACTCGCCCTCCCTAACCGCGTTCGACTCTCCTCGCGAAGCGTGTAGCGCCGCACGGTGTGCGGCGGAAAGACCTCCCTCCCGCGAAGACGCGGAGGCAAATACGATTGCCTGCCTTCCCCGTGGTTTCGTGTCTTTGTGTGAGGAGCAAGCAGCCGCCACCACGTGCTCCCGAGCGCCAAGGGGTTCTACCCCAGCTTGAACTCCCGCAAGGTGTCCACATTCACGGGCTTCCCGGGCTTCATCCAGGGAGCCAGTCCCGTTTCGGAGGGCAGGAGCCCCTTTTCGAGGCAGGCGTCCAGGATGGCGTTCATGGCGGGCACGTAGCGCAGGCGCTCGCCCTTTTCAACCGTTTCCTCCACGCACACCGAATCCGGGATGGTCGTGATGGGCGAGGAGAGGAAGGCCCCGTCGATGGCCCGGGTCTGCTCAAGCGCCTGCTCAATCGTGCAGATCGGCAGCGCCTCCCCGTTCAGCACGCGCGCCGTGCTGCCGAGGGAGAGGACCGTTTCGAACTCCTGCCCGCGCTTTTCGGGTTCCTGTCCCGGCCGCACCACCGCCCAGTCGAACTGCCCCTTGGCGCCGCGCTGGGTGGTGATGAGCGCCTTTTCGCATTCGATCCGGAACAGGGGGCCCTTCACGTTGCGGCAGGCGTGCGAGGCCACGAAGACGACCTCCACCCCTTCCGCCGTCAGGACGCGGAAGGCCGTGGTGTCGGCCGACTCGATGGCGTTGGCCCGGGCCAGCTCGCCGGTGACGCTGACGGGGTGGGCGGAGGCTCCTTCCGTCGCCCCGGCCCAGTAGAGCGCGAGGTTGACGTAGTGGGCGCAGGCGTTGTTGGCCGGGCAGTCGAGCACCCACGTGCCGTTGATGGACAGCTTGCCCGCCCAGTTGTTGCGGGCGAAGTAGGTGAAATAGCGCGGCCAGGCGGCCGCCACCGTGATGCGCCGCACGGCCCCATGGGTGCGGCTCGCCAGCTCGCGCTTGAGGGCGAGCGTGGCGGGCTGGTACATGTCGTTGTACCCGACGAACAGGCGACCCCTAGCCTTGGCCGCCGCCTCCGCGAGCAGGAGCCCGTCCTGGATGGCGCCAACGAGGGGCTTTTCGACGTAGACGTGGTAGCCCGCGGCCAGGGCCTTCATCGACATGGGCACGTGAAGGTGGATGCCGACGGGAACCGTGATCACGTCGAGCTCGTCCTTCATGGCCAGGAGGGCGTCCAAATCCTTGACCAGCTTGACGCCAGCCGTTTCGAGGCCGGCGGCATAGGGCTCGTCCAGCTCGCGGGCGTGGGCCACGCAGGCGACCAGCGAGGCGGGCGCCTTCTGCTGCATGAGAGTCTGGAGCTGGTTGATGTGATTGCGGGAAAAACCGTGGATGCCGACAACGCCAAAACGAATGGTTTTCATCTGGAAACCTTACAAAGACCGTGCCCTGCCGACAAGCCTGAACTCCTTTATAATGGCGCTTCAGGGTTTATGGGGGGATTATTCATTGAATGAAAGATCTGTCAGGCCTATTTTCCTTCGACCTCACAGCGCCTTTGCCGTCATCCCGAGCGTAGTCGAGGGATCTCTTCCTTACCGTCTAAACCCGGAGATCCCTCGACTTCGGCCCGAAGCGGGCCTCCGCTCGGG
>CAIKKV010000382.1 GCA_903828035.1 uncultured bacterium | reverse complement strand
CGGGCTGAAGGTATTTTATGATACGTCCAAAGCCGTGCGCGAACTTGATTATCCGCTGCTGCCCTTCCGCGGGGCGGTGGAAAAAACCTATCGCTGGTATCAGGAAAATGGATACCTGAATTAAGGGAGGTCTCATTCATGGGTCTTTTCGACAAGTGCTACGGTTATACCGAGGCGAAAGACGCTATCGCCTCAGGCATGTACCCTTACTTCATCCCGCTGACCGGTAACGAAGGGACAGTAGCGATCTTCCGCGGGCGCAAACTCATCATGTGCGGCTCAAACAACTACCTGGGCCTCACCACCGATCCTCGGGTGCGCGAGGCAGCCATCGAAGCGATCAAACGCTACGGCACGAGCTGCACGGGCTCCCGGTTTCTCAACGGCACCCTGGAGATGCACGAGCAGCTCGAACATGAGTTGGCGGACTTTGTGGGCAAGGAGGCCGCACTGGTCTTCTCCACGGGCATGCAGACCAACCTCGGCACCATCAGCGCACTGGTGGGCCGGGGTGATTTCGTTATTCTGGATAAGGAAGACCATGCCAGCATCGTGGATGCAGCCAGGTTGAGCTACGGGGAAACGAAACGCTTCAGCCATCAGGACATGGCGGAGTTGGAGCGAGTGTTGGATAAACTGCCGGCCGACGCCGGCAAGCTGCTGGTGGTGGACGGCCTCTACAGCATGGAAGGCGACATCGCACCGCTGCCGGAAATCGTGCCGCTGTGCAAGAAGTACGGCGTATGCGTGATGGTCGATGACGCCCATGCGATCGGTGTGCTGGGCCGCGGGCGCGGCACCGCGGCGCATTTCGGCATGACCGACCAGGTGGACCTGATCATGTCGACTTTTAGCAAGTCGTTCGCCTCGCTGGGCGGTTTCGTGGCCGGCGACGAGCCGGTGATCCACTACATCAAACACCACGCCCGTTCGCTGATCTTCAGCGCCAGCATCCCGCCTCCCAACGCAGCAGCGGCTCTGGCCGCCCTGAACATCATGCGCGAAGAGCCGGAGCGCGTGGAGCGCCTCCGGGAAAACGCCGATTACATGCGCCAGGGTTTCCGGCGGCTCGGGTTCAACATCGGAAATTCAACCACCGCTGTCATCCCGGTCATCATCGGTGATTATGACCGGACCCTGCTGGCCTGGAAGATGCTCTTCGAAGCCGGCGTGTTCGTCAACCCGGTGATCTCGCCGGGCGTCCAGCCCGGTCGTGAGCTCCTGCGCACCAGTTACATGGCGACGCACACCCGAGACCAACTCGACCAGGTGCTAGGCATCTTCGAGGGGGTCGGTAAGCAGTTGGGGTTGATATAGGAGACAGGAGTCAGGGGACAGGAGTCAGAATACCGGGTTCACACGCAAGGATGAAGACTGGGAGATCAGCGATCTACAAAAAATAGCGTCGGTCAACGTTTCAGCCCTTGGCAGCCTGGTCCCTGATCCCTGACGCCTGACCCCTGAAAAGGAGTCGCGCATGACCTCGCCCGAACTGATCCCTAATGGCGTGCCGCTGGCCAGCGTGCCAGGGCTGACCGCGGCGCAGGTGAAGACGTTGAACGACTCCTGGATCGTCACGGCCCAGGAATTCGTCGCGCTCCACGGAACCAATGACAAGATCCGCGATCGGTTGGCGCAGGCGTTGGGGGTACCCCGGGCCGCGCTCGACGATCTCATCGCAGGCGCCAAAAAGCTGATCCCACCGACGCGTGATATCCGCAGCCTGGAGATGGCGCGAGAGGCCGCACAGACCCGGTACGGCTTGGGCGCGCTGCTGGACGAGCCGCCCTCTGTGCTTGAAGAACGCCTCAATCTGCCCGCCTATACCCCGTTCGAGGGGCGCGCCGTGCTGCCGACGAGCCACAGCCTGCTTGAGATGCTGCCGCCCGTGCGCAACCAGGGCAGCCGCGGCACCTGCG
>CAIKKV010000381.1 GCA_903828035.1 uncultured bacterium | reverse complement strand
TCGAGTTTCAGCTTCACGTCATGGGCGAACCGGGCCACCGCTTCCTGGCGGCGGGCGCTATTGATGAGCGCGTGCTGGCCGGCGGTCCTGGCCGCCGCAACCGCGCCCTCCAGCAGGGAGTCGAGAAAGACGTTCTGCGTCATTTCGGCGTCTCGGGCTCAGGCGCCGGCGGTGGCGCAGGAATGACAGGGGGGGCGCCGGGGGAGGGCGGGAGCTTGCCGGCCTCGTAGTCTTCGAACTTCATCGAGACAATGCGCGAGATGCCCCGCTCCTGCATGGTGACGCCATAGAGCACGGCGGCGGCCCCGATGGTCCGGCGATTGTGCGTGATGACGATAAACTGGGACTGTTCCAGGAACCCCTTCAGCACCTTGACGAACCGGTTGATGTTGGATTCGTCGAGCGCGGCGTCGAGCTCGTCCAGCATGCAGAAGGGGCTTGGGCGGATCATGTAGATCGCAAACAGGAGGCCCACGGCCGTCATGGTGCGCTCGCCGCCGGAGAGCAGCGACACGTTCTGCAGGCGCTTTCCGGGCGGCCGGGCGATAATGTCGATTCCGCACTCCAGGACGTCTTCTCCCGCCGCGAGCTCCAGCTTGGCCGTGCCGCCGTTGAATAACTCCTTGAACATGAAGTCGAAGTTGGCGTTGATCTTGGCGAACGTCTCCGCAAACATGGAGGAGGTGGTTTCGTTGATCTTGCGGATCGCCTCCATCAACTGGTCCTTGGAGGTCACGAGGTCCTCGTGCTGGCGGGTCAGGAAGGCGTGCCGCTCCTCGAGCTCCTGGTACTCCTCGATGGCGACGAGGTTGACCGGGCCGATGGCTTCGATGCGGGCCCGCAAATCGGCGATCATGGCATCCAGCGCCTCCGGCGTCGGGCGCTCCCCCCCCTCCCACGCGGGCTCGGCCGAGCGGAGGATCTCGTCGATGGTCATGGCGTATTCGCCGGCGATGCGGCTGGCCAGGTTTTCCCGGTACATCCGCGTTTCGCTATGCTTGACCTCCAGGCGCGACCGCTCGTCGCGAACGGCGTCCACGCCCTGGCGGCGCTGGCCAATCTGGCTTTCCAGGGACTGGAGCTGCCCCGCCTGATCCTGCTTGACCCGGCGCAGGGCCTCCAGTTCCGCCGCTTTTTCCTCGAGCGCCGATTCCAGCTCGGGCGCCCGGTCTTCGGCTTCCTCGCGCGCCTGGCTGAGGCGCAGCAGCGTGGCTTCGTGCGTGGACAAGCCCGCGGCACGGCCTTGCACCAGAGAGGTCAACTCCTCGATGCGGCTCTTGATCGGCTCCTGCTGGCTGCGGAGATAGTCGGTTTTCTGCCGTTTTTCGGTGAAGGCCACCCGCTGCTCGGAGACGACGGAGTACAGGTCGGTGCGGGCCTTTTCCAGCTCCTGCCACTGGCGCGACAGGGTTTCCACATCGGTGCGGACCTGGGCGCGGCGGTCCGAAACCGCGGCCAGCTTTTCGGCCAGGGCCTGGTGCTCGGCCGTGCTGCCCGAGGTCTGCTTCTTCAGCTCATCGAGCTCCCAGGTCACCGTTTCCAGGCGCTTGCGGGCTTGCGCGCCTTCCTGGCGGACGATCTGGGCCTCGCCTTCCTTCTGGGCCAGCATGCGGCGGTACTCGTCGTGAGTCGCGCGGGCTTCGGAGGCGGAGTGCTCGATGCTGACCCCCTCCGCGGCCAGGGCGTGCAGGATTTCCTCCTGCCGGTCCAGGTCCCGGGTGAAGCGGTCCGCCTCTTCCTGGAGCTGGGCGGAAAGGAGTTTCCGCGACATGGGGTCGGACCCCGCCGTGTCGGG
>CAIKKV010000380.1 GCA_903828035.1 uncultured bacterium | reverse complement strand
GCCTGAACTACAACATCGCCTCCTACGGCGACTACGGCCACCACATCGAGACGCTCAACCTCGACTTTCTCAACGTCCTGCCCCTCCCCCCCCGCCATCCGCATATCGACGAACTGGCGCCGGGAGAGTCCCGCGTCTGGACCGTCTTTCTGGCGCCGGTATCCGATTTGGATCACGTCAAGCCGGTTCTCGCCAGATTGATCGACGCCCCCCTGTTCGCCATCGACCGGCTGACCCTGGCGGCCGGCGAAACCGCGGCCATCCACCTCTATTCACCAGAAGAGGCCGTCGTCACCCTGGAACGGACGGATGGACAGCGCGCCCGGCTGATCCCTGAAAACGGCGCCTTTTCAGCGGCCTTTACCGAGTCCGATCCGCCCGGCGTTTACACGCTGCGCGCCGTCGCGGGCGGAAAAGAAAGCGAGGCGCTGCTCTTCCGCCGCCCTCCCTGGTCCTGGTACCTGAAGCAAGCGCGCAAGGAATCACTCCGCATCCCCCAGAAAGCCTCCACGCCTAACGAGGCCTGGATGGGGCTCTATACGCAATGGCTCGCCCGCCTCCATTTTCCGGACCCGGCTCTCGACTCCCCGGCCGAGGCCGTGTTCGCCGACATCGTCCCCCGGATGTATGATCTCCCCAAAGGCGACGCCCGCTATGCCCCGTCCCGCATCCAGAACACCGCCCACCTGGCCGGCGTCTGCACGGCCAAATACCGCTGCACCCGCGACCCCTCCGACCTCGAGGCGGCCGCTCGGCTGGCCGACACCGTGCTGACCTACCAGCGCGCGTCGGGCGCCCTCTTCGGAAACGCCGGCAAGGGCGTCCACTTCGTCCACTACACCTCGGTATGCTATCCCGCCAAGTCCATCCTCGAAGTCGCCCTCGAGGAGAAGAAGCTCGCCGGCTCGGATCCCGTCTGGCGCGACCGCTTCGACCGCCACTGGCGCGGGGTGAAAGCGGCCATGGACGACCTGGTCCGGCAAAGGGACAACATCGACACCGAGGGCGAAATCACCTTCGAGGACGGCATGATCTCGTGCAGCGCCGCCCAGCTCGGCTTCTTTGCGCTCCTGCAGGACGATCCCGCGGAACGCCGGCGTTATGGGGACGCCGCGCTCTACATGCTGAACCGCCATCGCTGCCTCCAACAGCGGCTCATCCCCGATTGCCGCATGAACGGCTGCACCCTCCGGTTCTGGGAAGCGCAATACGACATTCTCCTGCGCCCCAACATGATGAACTCGCCGCATGGCTGGACCTCCTGGAAAACCTACGCCACGTGGTACGCCTATCTGCTGACCGGCGAAGAGCCCTACCTGGAAGACACCCTGAACACCCTCGGCGCCTGCCTGCAGTCGATCGACGCCGACACCGGCCGGCTCCGCTGGGCCTTTGTGCCCGACCCCTACGTGCAGGCCGAGCAGTTCGGCTGGCGCACCCACTACAGCCTGGACCTCACCGGCGAACGGGTCTTTGTCCAGGATCCCACGCGCCCCCGGACGCTGGGAAGCGTCCACCGTGTCGTGGGCGAGCAATACCTCGACATGATCAGCGCCTTTTATCCGGGCTGGTGCTGCGACAACGACGTCCATGAGCACTTCAAGTGCCTTGAGGAAACCGCGCTCACGCATGCGTACGTGCGGGAGCGCGAAGACGGCTCCCTGCGCGCCTGGAACGCCCGTTGTGAACGGACGGCGGAGGGAATACAGGTGACGCCCGCCGAAACCTGCGTGCGCGCGCTCCACGTCAACCTGAAAGGCCCCCGCCGGGTGACCGTTCTCCTCCCGGAGGGAGCCGTCACCCGGGACGCTCCGGCGGGCATGAGCTGGATCGGGAAAAATCCGCTTTAAACCCCGGCCTGCCGCTTACCGGGCGCCGGCGCAGTCATGAATGAATTTGAAAGTGATCCTATGAACATCCGCTTGCACAACCTTGACGACGCCCTTCTCGGATCCTTGCTCGAGGATCTTCGCGCGGTCAGGGAAGCCCCTGCCCGGAGACGCCCCCTGCCCGCCGTGGCCGTCAACGTGGTCGCTCTCGAATCCGGCAATCCGCCCCCGGGCATGCCAGGCCATGCGGTGCGCACGCCAGCGGGTTCCCCGCCAGCGGCGTTCAAGGACAGATGCGACTGGGAAACGCTCCGGCAAAGTTTCCAGATCGTGCGGAAAGGCCGCGACTTATGGGTGATCGCCGGCGGCCGCGAGGGCGCGGTATACGGCTTCGACGAAATTCTGGAGCGGCTGACCGGCGTCATCTGGGCCGGCATCAAGGACGACGAACTCCTGTTCGGCCCGGTGCGCCCCTTGTCCGCCGGAGTGCAGTCCCCTTCATTTCCTTATCGCATCCGCGACGGGAGCGGCCCGGATTCCGCGTCCGCCGACGCCTTTCACACCTGGCTCAGCCGGAACCGCTACAACGGCCGCGTCTTCTCGGGCGCGCACTGGGCCGCCTGGACGCCCGAATCGCGGCAGGCGGTTCTGGACTCGTTCCGGGCGCGCGGCATGCATCTCGTCTCAGGCTATCACGCCATGGAGTATTACCTCCCGGAAGAGGAGTTCGCTCGCCATCCGTCCTGGTTCGGCATGCGCGGCGGCAAACGCGTGCGCCGGGCGCCGATCACGCTTCCCGAATGCCCCCACTTGAATGCGGAAGTGCCCATCCAGCCGTGCTACTCGAATCCCGAGGTCGCTGAAGCGATCACCGGCCGCATGGCGGAGCAGATCCGGAACCACCCCGAAATCGAAATCTTTTCCCTCTGGCCCCACGACGGGATCAACAACTGGTGCCAGTGCCCGGCGTGCCGGAAGCGGGCGCCCTACGAGCTCATGTATGGCCTGGCGCTCCAGCTTGCCCGCCAGACGCCGGCCACGCTGCCCATCGAGCTGATCGTCTACGCCAACCTCCTCACCCTGCCCCGGAAGAAGCTGCCGGCGAGCGACCGCATCGTGACGCAGATCTGTCCCTATTTACGCCACTATCGGCGCCGGTTTTACGAGCCCGGGGGCCCCCGGCTGGTCATGGGCACGCTCTATCCCGGGCCCGATCGCGTGAACCCCGTGGACGACCGCGATTACGGCAAGCTGTTCCGCGCCTGGAGCCGGGTCTGGAAAGCCTGCCGGACCGTGCCGGGCGTCTTCGAATACGGCGGGGACCTGTGGCCCGACGAAACGCGCCGGACCGAGCGGCAGCGCTTCCTGCATCACCCCCCGGCCCAACTCCGTTTCGACGAGGCCCAGTGGTACCGCTCGCACGGGGTCCGGTACACCTATTTCTGCGGCATCTACCTGTCCTGGCCGGACGCCCTCCCCCAACTCGCCATGGCCCGCTCGCTCTGGAACGCGAAGGAGCCGGCCGAGCCCTTCATTGCGCGATATTACCAGTCCCTCGCTGGCACGAAGGGTCGGGGCCTGAGCGCCGCGCTCGAGGCGGTTGCAGCCCGGCTGACGGCGCAACAGCCGCCCGACCTCGAACTTGAGGCGCTCGAGCGGGTCCTCACCAGGATGCCGGCCGGGCCGGCCCCGAAGCGGATATCCCTGTGGGCCGGGTATGTGCGACTGGCCGCACGCGAAGACGAGGCGTACCGGGCCGGCGACCTACCTGCGGCACTCGAGCGGGAGAAGGCGGTGGCGGCCTTCCTGGAGTCCATCCTGCCGGAGCTGCGCGATGTGACCATCAGCCACTACATCCTGCGCTATTCGAAAATCCGGCAGACCCGTCTGGACCAGTGGATGAAGGCGAAAACCGCCGGCGATTACCGTCTCTAGCCCGCCGGAAACGGTTCGCCCATGATGCCGCGCGCCAGCAGCTCGCGCTTGAGAGCCGCCCCGTCCACGGCCGCCACCCGATCGCGTTTCCGCAGCGCCCGTGCCGCCGCAAGCCCGGCCGCCTCGCCCACGCCCGCCAGCGTGGGCATGATGCGCAGGCTGCCATGCGCCTCGTGCGTGGCGCTCAGCGCCCGGCAGGCCACCATGATGTTCGCCGGCCCCTCCGCGGGGATCAGGCAGCGATACGGCACCTCGTAATAGACCCCCGGCGGCAATACGAGCGAGACGGTCTGCTCGCCCGGCTTCAGGGCGTGGATGTCGATTTCATACGCGCAGCGCGCCACCCCGTCGTCAAAATGGCGGCCGCTCGTCACGTCCTCCCGGGTCAGCGTGTAGAGCCCGCTCAGGTGCCGCGTTTCCCGGACCCCGATGCTCACTCCGGCCCGCGCCAGGTAGGCGCGCTCGAATCCCGGCACCCACCTCCGAAGCGCCTCGACAATCTCCCGCACCAGCCGGCGCCCCTCCCTCTCGGCAAGGGAGAGAGCGCGAACATCCAAAGCCGAGCGGTTCCAGACGTGGCACGTGTTGAAGAAAAACAGGCCCGAATGCGGCGTCGCCCACATGCTCGCTCCCGCGATCGGGGATTCCCCCCGCGCATGCGCCTCGCGCAAAAGGCGCTGCATAACCGTGCGTTCCGGCAGGCGGGCCGGATCCACGCCGCCGACCATGAAGGTCGGGGTTAGCGGTTGCATCAGCCCGTCCGCGCGGCCAATCGTAAAGGGACAGCCCGCGGCCCGGGCCAGGTCGCCATCGCCGGTGGCGT
>CAIKKV010000379.1 GCA_903828035.1 uncultured bacterium | reverse complement strand
CGGCGGTAGCTGGTTCAACCAGGCGCGATACCTGCGCTCCGCGTCCCGCAACCACTACGCTCCCGGCAACCACCTCCGCCGCTTCGGTTTCCGGCTTGCCCTTGGTCCCGAGCCCTGGCCGGCAGGGAGCGGCGCCGGACTGCACGCAGGGATCATCAGCATCAGTGAAAAACTCGAGTTCCGCGATTTCGCATCGAGTACGCGCGTACGGTAGCAAGCGGAAGGCGCGGGCGGTCAGGCCCCGCGGGGGCAAGGGGAGCACAAAAACATGAAATACCGTTTCTTCCACATCCCGGCCCTGGAGCCGGAGGCCCAGACCGAAGAACTCAATCGCCTGCTTGGTCAGCACCGCATTCTGTCGGTCGACCGTCATTTGGTCGCCGACGGCGGGAGCAGTTTTTGGGCGCTGTCCGTCTGCTACGCCGACACCGAGACCGCCCCCGGCGCAACGGGGGAGGCGGCCTCCGGACGCAAGCCCAAGGTGGACTATCGCGAGGTGCTGAATCAACCGGACTTCGCCGTCTACGCCGTGCTGCGCAGCCTGCGCAAGGAACTCGCCGAGCGCGAGGGCGTGCCGGCCTATGCACTCTTCACCAACGTGCAGCTCGCCGCCATGGTCCAGACCCGGGTGCGCAGCGCCGCGGCCCTGGGTGAAATCGAGGGGGTCGGTAAGGCGCGGGTGGAAAAGTACGGGGCGGCCTTTCTTCAGGTGCTGAACCAGCCGCCGGCCGCCGCGGGCGGGGAGGGCGCGGATGCGCCGGACGCGCATTGACCTGGCCGCGGTCGCGGCCATCCCCAATCTCGCCGAGGCCACCGCCCGCGCCGCCCGCGGCAAGCGGGAGCGCCCGGCGGTGTGCGCCTTCCTCGCCGACCTGGAGGGCAATGCGGTGCATGCCATCGTCGGCCACGCGCACAGTCGCGGCTGGCGGTGCATCGATCTGACGCGGTCTCCCGCGCCGGAGGTCTGAGGGTGAGGGTCTCATCAGGCGAGAGGCGTGTGCTGCGCGGCGGCAGTTGGATCAACGAGGCGCAGAACCTGCGCTCCGCGTACCGCAACCACGACGATCCCGGCAACCGCAACCACAACCGCGGTTTCCGGCTTGCCCTAGCTCGACGGGGTGCCGGCAGTCGCCCCATGGACCAGACGCTCATCCGGTCCTGCCGCCCGGCAGGCGAAAAGCACAGGGCCGGCGGTGTGTTGGTAGGGGGAGCGGATGCCCCCCGAAGGCTCGCCGTCCGGCCGCCCTCAATCGGGTGCGGCGCGCCATGAAGGGTTCGCCGCCCGGCCCCCCTCCCGAGCAATTTCCCGCTCATTGGGCGAGCGATTGGGGCGAGGACCCGTTCGGCCTCTGGCAAGCGTTCACCTACCAGGGTGCGCGTCAGGGGTTTCGATGGATTCCGCCGACGCCTGAGCCGTTTCTCATGGGCTCGCCCGAATCCGAGCATGAGCGGTTCAGCAACGAACAGCAGCACCCGGTGTTGCTCACCCGCGGTTTCTGGCTGGCCGAGACCACCTGCACCCAGGCGTTGTGGACGGCGGTGATGGGCGCGAATCCTAGCGACTTCAAAGGCGAGCGGCGGCCGGTGGAGACCGTCTCGTGGGACGAGGTGCAGGGGTTCAACGAGCGGCTGAATGCCGAACTGGCTGCCTTTGCTGGTCGGGCTTCAGCGCGGCCTAGGGCGGTGGCGGATGATCGG
>CAIKKV010000378.1 GCA_903828035.1 uncultured bacterium | reverse complement strand
GGCGAAGGCGCCGGCCTGGTCGCCGTCTCCATGGACCGCACGGCGGAAGGCCTGGCCGCCGTCAAGGACCTGCTCCTGAATCCCGGCCCGCTGTAGGCGCGGTCACGACGCGCTCTTCTGCCGGCGCCCCGGCCCGCCTTCGTCGGACTCCGGCGTCCGCAATCAGCTGCAACGGACCCGCGGCGCGGCAGGTGCGTACGCAACTGGCGTGCCGCGGGTCAGCGGTACGCTGCCTTGCATGGTTCGGCGAATGCTATTACCAGTAGTGTCTGCAATGCGGATACGCCTGAATCCGTTCGTCCACCGTCAGAATGGTCGCGTTCTCTTCGCGCGCTGTGGCGACAATGATCTGGTCCGCTGGGTCATCGTGAAAAGGCTTGGGAAGAATTGTCGACCGGTATGCAATCGAGGGAGAGATTGGTACGAGACGCAATTTGGGCATTTCCAACGCCACACGGAACCACTCTTCCGGGTCGCAGGATATGGCCAAGCGCTGCTTCTCCAGCAATTTCGAGAACTCCCATAGGGATATCGCCGACAGAAGTAGTTCGTCGTATCTAGCAGATGCAGAAATCAAGGCTCGGACCTTTGCCGACAACTTCTGCGGGTGCATGTTCCACCAGATCCAAACGTGAGTATCGAGCAGGTACGTCATCGATTTGCCTCCCACAACTCCTCTCCCAGCGGTGTGATGAGGTCCTTCTCATACACCAAGGATTCGGCGAGTCTGCCAGGGATAAGATTTGCGGCAAGCGATTGATACGGGATTACTTGCGCCACCGGAACGCCCCTTTTCGTGATGACGATGCGCTCCTTTGAACTGGATACCCGTCCAATCGCCTCCAGCGCATGCGCCTTGAATACACTGATCGCCATCGTCGTCATGATCCACCTCCATTGACTACTTAATATAGTCATCTCATGTGGTCATGTCAATGCCGCCCTCCGCCGCCAGCCATATGAACGTCAGCCATGAGCGGACCGCGACCCGAGGCGCGGCAGGTGCGTACGCAGCTGGCGTGCCGCGGGTCAGCGGTCCGCTCGATTGCATGGTTCGGCCACTTCATTGATACGCATCTTTGCGATCATCAATGGTCAGGATTGAGACAATCTTCTCGGCCTCATCAATTAGATAGAAGATTCGGTAGTCCCCGACGCGATACCGCCAAGTTGGTGGCTCATATCCGCTCAGCCTCTTAATGTTCGGGCCGTAGTGCGGTTCTTGGCGCAGTTGCGGATGGACGTATTCGGTCAGCTTCTTATCAAGTGAGCGCCCCCGGCGTCGCGCAAGCGCCGCGTTTTGCTCCTTGAATTCGTCGGTCACGAACACGCGATAGTCAGACAAAGCTACCCCTCCGGGTCTTGGCGTCCTTCACTCCGCGCTTGAGACTGGCGTTGAGAGCGGCATTGCCGCGAATCTCAGCCATTTCGTATGAGTCAACGGTCTCATTGTCGCTGATAAAACGCATCGCCGCAGTCTCGATGAAGTTCGAAAGAGGTCTGTTGTCGCGTTCGGCGAGCGTCCGGAAAGTCTGATACACGTCATCGTCTAGCCGCATCGTAATGGTTTTTGACATATGTGCCCCGATGTATGCGTTACGCTGTGTATGGAATACACTGTATTCTGGATATGTCAATCTTTGCAGGCCGAACGTCAGCCATGAGCGTTCGCGACCCGTGGCGCGACTCCTGCCCCGCAGGAGGCGTGCCGCGGGGCAGCGATGCGGCTCGATGGCATTGTTGGCGCTCAGATTTTTGTGAACTCTACGGGATCAATGGCTACAGTCGGAAACGCCTTTCTTACTGGTCCGTCAAACGTGATCAGTGGGACGTTGAGATGCGTCGCAAGGACGACGAATTCGCCGTCGTAAGCCGTGACACTATGACGAGCCGTCAGTTCCAGGACATCATCGGATGGTACCGCGTATTCCCTGTTCCGCCATAGACTCTCCGCCCGCTCCATCGTGGCCTTGGCCTGCAATAGGGACATTGACTGGCGGCGCATGTACAGAGTCAGTATGTTCCGAACCTCCGACCTGCAGAACATCGGCACCGCCCACTCGGGATCCTTTCGAAATATCGCGTCGGCCAAGGCGCTGTTGTCTCCCGGGATGAGCAGATAGGCCACGAGGTTTGAGTCTGCCACAATCACGGGCGACCCTCGCTGCTTG
>CAIKKV010000377.1 GCA_903828035.1 uncultured bacterium | reverse complement strand
GGACCCAAGGGACTTAAGTCCTTTAGGTCCCTTACGTCTCTTCTTTTGAAGTGACAAGGGAAGCTAGAGTTTATAAATTGCACCTTGTTGACACTCCCTTGCGATCCCAGCCATTCGGAATCTTCCAATGCCTGGATCCTTTATTCCCCCTCATGGCGGCTATCGTTCCTTAGCCTCTTACCGGAAATCGGAGATCGTTTACGATGCAACCGTCTATTTCTGCAACCGATTCTTTCATCCCCGGGACCGCACGGTTGACCCGATGATCCAGGCGGCCCGGTCGGGCAAGCAAAACATTATCGAAGGCAGCCAGGCCTCTGGCACCTCGAAAGAAATGGAAATCAAACTGACCAATGTGGCGAGGGCCAGCCTCGAAGAACTCCTCGAAGACTATCGTGATTTTCTTCGCTCAAAGGGCTTGAAGGAATGGCCGCTGGAACATGCCTATGTGCACCGCCTCCGGGAGCTCAATCGGCAGCCTAACGCAACTTATGGCACGTTCAAGAAAGGCATCGAACATGCCGATCCTGAAATTTGTGCGAATGTCATTCTCGGATTAGTCCGGGTCACGAATTATCTTCTGGACCGGCAGATCCGCAGCTTGGAGCAAGCCTTCATTCGTGAAGGCGGTCTGAGGGAGCGCATGGCACTAGTCAGGCGAAGATATCTGGGAACACAACAAGAAAACGACTTAAAGGACAAAAGAGACTTAAGCCCTTAGGTCTCTTAAGTCCCTTTTGTCCCTTGCGCTCTCTCCAGCACTCCGGGAAACGGGCCCAGGGCCCTTTTCAGAATTCCCAGGCAGGCGGCAATGGCGAGGCCGTAGTTGGTGATGGCCACGCCCGCCTCTTTGGCCCGCTCGATGCGGATCAGCATCTCGCGCCGGGTCAGCATGCAGCCGCCGCAGTGGATGATCAGGTCGAACGACTTCACATCCTCCGGGAAATCACGGCCGGGCACGGTCACAATGTCCAGCCTGCCCCCCACGCTCTGCTCCAGCCAGCGCGGAATCTTGACCCTCCCGATGTCGTCGCAAATCGGGTGGTGCGTGCAGGCCTCCGCCATCAGCACGCGGCTGCCGGGCTTCAGGTCCGTCAGCGTAAACGCCCCCTGCGCCAGCGGAAAGAGATCGCCCTTGAACCGCGCAAACAGCACCGAGAAGCTGGTCATCGGCACCTCGGGCGGGGTGTCCGCCGCCACTTTCAAAAACGCCTGGCTGTCGGTGATCACCAGCGCGGGCGGATTCTTCAGCTCTTTCAGCGTCGAGGCCAGCTCGCGCTCCTTGACCACCAGCGCGCAGGCGTCCTGGTCCAGGATATCGCGAAGCACCTGCACCTGCGGCAGGATCAGCCGCCCCTTCGGCGCCTCCTTGTCGATCGGCACCACCAGCACCACGGTCTGCCCGGGCCGGATCAGGTCGCCGATAATGGTCGAGGGCGTGAGAAAATCCTCGGGCGCGGCGCGGATCAGGGCCTCGCGCAGCCGGGCCATGCCCAAGCCGTCCACCGCGCTCACCGTCACCACTTCCCCGTAGCCGGCTTCGGCGGCCCGCTGCTCCAGCACGCGATCGGTCCGGCAGTCGGCCTTGGTGCAGGCAATCACCAGCGGCGTCTTCTTTTCCCGGAAACCGGCGATGCGGGCCTTTTCTTCAACGCCCCAGTCGTCCGCCACCAGGATCGCCACATCCACACGCTCCAGGACCGACCGGCTCTTGGCCATGCGCTGCTCGCCCAGGGCGCCCACGTCGTCCAGCCCGGCCGTGTCGATGAATTGCACCGGCCCGATGGGCTGCAGCTCCATCGGCCGCTCCACCGGATCCGTCGTGGTGCCCGGCACCTCGGAAACGATCGCCACCTCCTGGTGCAGCAGCCGGTTGAAAAGCGAGGACTTGCCGGCGTTCCGGCGCCCGAACAAACCAATCTGCAAACGCATGCCGCGCGGGGTATTCATGATTTCCGCCACCCCAGCTGGCAGAGCCGCTCGGGAGAGAGGGCTTCGTCCAGCTCCGCCGCCGTCATCCAGCCGCGGGCCAGCACGGCCTCGCGCACGGTCTGCCCGGACGCCGCCATGGCCTGCGCCAGCTCCACCGCGCGGGCGTGTCCCAATTTCGGAATCAAGGCCGCCGCGATTTCGCGCGACCGCTCCATCAGCGCCCGGCACCGCTCCGGATACGCTTGGATCCCCGCGATGCACGTCTCGGCGAACAGGGCGTCCGTCCGCTCCAGCAGCGCCACCATCTCCAGCAAAGCGTCGGCCAGGAGCGGCATGAAGGCGTTCAGCTCCAGCTCGCCGTGCATGGCCACCTGGCAGACCTCCTGGTCGTGCGCCATCACGCGGTACGCCGCCTGGATCACCATCTCGGGCATCACCGGGTTGACCTTGCCCGGCATCAGGCTGCTGCCCGGCTGCAGGGCCGGAAGCTCGATCTCCCCCAGCCCGCCCTCGGGCCCGCTCGCCATCAGCCGCAGGTCGCGCGCCATCTTGGAGAGCGTCACCGCATGCACGCGCAGGATGCCGCTCACCTCGGCGAAGGCGTCCAGGTTCTGCGTGGCGTCCATCAGGTTCTCGGCCCGCGACAGGTTCAGCCGCGTTCCCTCGCGCAATTTCTCGATGGCCAGGAAAATGTAATCCCGCGGCGCCGCCAAGCCCGTGCCCACCGCCGTGCCGCCCAGGTTCGTCTCCCGGATCCGCTCCGCGCACTTGGCCAGCCGCCAGCGGTCGCGCCCCAGCGCCGCCGCCCACGCGCCAAACTCGCGCCCCAGCGTCACCGGCACCGCGTCGCGCAGCTCGGTCCGCCCCAGCTTGACCACGCCGGCAAACTCGCGCTCCTTCGCCTGGCACGCTTCCGTGAGGCGGATAACCGCCGGCTCCAGGGCCGCCAGGCCGCGCAGCACGGCCACGCGCAGGGCCGTGGGGTAGACGTCGTTGGTGGACTGGTGCAAATTGACATGATCGTGGGGATCCACCGGGGCGCCCAGCAGCTGGGAGGCGCGCGCGGCGATCACCTCGTTCCAGTTCATGTTCGTGCTGGTGCCGGCGCCGCCCTGCAGGGCGTCCGTGACGAACTGATCGGCCCAGCGGCCCGCGGTCACCTCGTCGCACGCCTGAGCAATAGCCTCCGCCACGGGAGCCGGCAGATAGCCCAGCTCCGCATTGGCCCGGGCGCAGGCCTTCTTGACCTCGGCCCCGGCCCGGATCAGCGCCGCCTGCACGGGCCGCCCGGAAACGGCAAAATGGCGGCGCGCCCGCTCGGTCTGCGCGCCCCACAGCGCGCCGTCAGGCACCTCCACCTCACCCAGCAAATCTTTTTCCCGGCGCATAGTCATGCTTCTCAGACTATCACCCGCCTAAAGGGGAATCAAGACTCCCGCTTGTTGGCTCCGCCACATTCAACTTGTCCGGACACCGCGTTCCGACTACCCTATCCCGCTATGCCTCTGAAACGCCTCCTCCTCAAGTCGTTCCTGACCACGGCCCTGCTCTGGCTGGTCTTCGCCTGGCCCCTGCCGCGCTACGCCTCCCAGGGCATCCCCTCCTCCGCGCACAACATCGAGCGACACAGCGTGCGGCGCATGATCGTGGGCGATCACCTGCAGTTCCACTATTTCTACTGGCTCTTCAGCGACATGCTGGCCGGCGGCACGCCGCTCTTCGAAAACCGCTACGAGTTCAACACGGGCAACGACGCCGAGCGGCGCAACCCCGGCGCCTACAACATGCCCCTCTCGCTCGTCTACGCCGCCGTCCGCCCGCTCACCACCCGCGCCTTCGCCTGGAACGCCGTCCTCTTCCTCTCGCTCTGGCTGACCCTGCTCTGGACCTGGCTGGCGCTGCGGGGCCTCCTCAAATCAGAGCGCCTCACGCTGCTCGCCGCCGCCGCCTCCATCGCCTTCCCCTTCCGCTGGGTCATGCTGCTGGGCGGCAGCCCCACCGGCCCCGCCATGATGTGGCTGGCCCTGCTCGCCTTCGGCCTGAGCCACGCCTTCCGCGAGGACAAGCCCATCGGCGGCCTCTGGGCGGCCCTGGCCCTCTTCGGCGCCTATATCAACGACCGTCACGTCTTCTTCTTCAGCTTCCTGGCCGCGCCCTTCCTCGTCCTGCTCTTCCTGCTCCTGCGCGAAGAGATTCCCTGGCGCCGGCGCTCCTTCCGCTCCGCCCTGCTCCTCGGCGCGGCTCCGCTCGCGGCCATGGCGCTGATCCTGGGCGCCCTGGCCGCCCACACGGCCCTCACCGGCTTCGCCAACACCTCCCTCGAGGGCGGCCGCTCCATCGACGAGGTGCAGAAGTACGCCCCCTTCGCCTCCGGCCTCATCACCTGGGGCGGCCGCGGCCGCGACGCCCACATCTACCTGGGCTGGGGCTTTTTCCTCCTGGCTGGCCTGTTCCTGGCCGCGATCGCCGGGGGCTGGCGGAACCGAAACGGCCTCGAAAAACGCCGGGCGGTGGCCGGCCTCCTGGCCTGGCTCGCCTCGGGCGGCGTCATCCTGATGGCCATGGGCCCCAACGGTCCTTTCGACGGCGCCCTCTTCGATCTCTTCCGGGCGCACGTCCCCGGCTCCAAGGCGCTGCGCCAGCCCGCCAAGATCTTCGCCCTCTTCACCCCCCTGCTGCCGCTCGCCATCGCCATCACCCTGGCCGAACTGAAGCGCCGCGATTACCTCCGCACCGCCACCTTGGTGGTGGTCCTGATGCTGGGCGACTTCGCCATGCAGATTCACCCGTCGATCTGCCTGCTCGACAGCGCCCAGCCCGCCTATGCGGCCGTGGCGGCCGATGCGGCCGCGGACGGCGGACACCCGGCCCGGGCCGTCATCCTGCCGCTCTGGCCCGGCGATTCCGACTGGGCCGCCGTCTACCAGCACTACGTCTCGCTCTATCACATCCGCATGCTCAACGGCTACCGCCCGGTCGTACCCAACGCCTACCGCGACCTGGTGCGCCAATTCTCCTCGCTCAACGTCGGCCGGCTGAACGACACCCAGGCCGATGCGCTCCGCGCCCGCGGCTTCCGCTACCTCCTTCTCCACGAAGACGCATTCCCCGAAAAAATAAGCCCGTTCCCGATCGTCTTCACCCGCAACCGGCTGCTGACCCATCCGCGGCTGGAGCTGCTGAATCATGCCGGCACGGTCTGGGCCTTCAAGATCCTGCCCGCCCCGCGCGCCTGGATTCCCGCCTCCCGCCCCGGCCCGCTAGCCCCGGCCCGCCTCTGGGACTTTGAAAAGGTGCCGCGCACGAATGTCATCGAAAAGACCGACTCCAACGCCTGCAACGGCCTCTACTCGGTGATCAGCGGCCTGGGCTCCATCACCGGCCGCAGCTTCAAGGTCACCGGCCTCTCCAGCCCGGCCCTGAATCTCCGCCTGAAGGGGGACGGCGAGCTGTGGATGGCGCCCGTCTCGAATGAGCCGCCCCGGCTGGCCGCCGCCGTTCATACCAATGGCTGGACGTGGTTCCGGCTGCCCCTGGACCCGGGGCGCGAAGCGGAGCTGCAGCCCGTCTTCACCGCACGGGCGGGCGCCGTTGACGCGGACTTCGCCATGCTGACTTCGGGCGACTGGACGCCTCCGCAGCCGGGAAAACCGGTGACCATTCCGGCGGAGTATTTCTTCCACGCCGGCTGGTCCGATCCCGCCACGGGCGAAGTCCATTTGCGGCCGGATTACGAGCCGGCCGATTTCATCTTTTACGGCCCCCGCCTGCCCATGGGCCCGGGCACCATCCGGATCGACCTGGACATCGCCAGCGAGGCCGAACCCGGCACGCCCCTGGGCCGTGTGGTCGTGGATAACATGGGCACCCGGTGGGGGCCTTTCAACGTCACGGCAGGCAAGCCGTTCCATTGCGTGGTGACGCCGGCAACCGACCGGCCCCTCTCCCTGAGCTTCCAGTACCGGCGCCGGGCGCCGGTCACCCTCCGGTCAGCGACCTTCACCTGCCTGGAGAGGGCCGAGTGACCGGATCACACGCGCCGGCACGCCGACGGCCAGGCTGTTGTCCGGAACGGGCTTGACCACCACGGCTCCCGCGCCGATGACGACATGCTCGCCGATGCAGGCCCCGTCCAGGACGGTCACGCGGGCCCCGATCCAGCCGTTCGCCCCGATCGCCAGGGGGCCTTTCGTTTCCATGCCCGCCTGGTCCGCGAAGGGGACCGGCGAGTTGAAGTCGTACTCGCCGCCGCTTAAAAAATAGGAATAGGCGCCCACCACCGTGCCGGCGCCCACAGTCAGCTCGTTGGAGGAGAACACCTGGCAGTTGGAGCCCAGGTTCACGCGGTCGCCCAGCGTGATGTTGCCGCCCTTGCAATAGACGATCGTGTTGCGGCCGATGAAGGCGCGGCTCCCGATCGTGATGCCGCGATTGCCCTCGCCCTTGGCGTCGAGCACGGCGTTGTCGTCCACCACCACCCCGTCGCCCAGGCGGATCTTGGAGGGATGGCGGATAACGACGTGGCGGCCGAAGACGACTCCCCGGCCGCAGGAGGCGAAAAGAGGGGGGTAGAGCAGCTTGCGGCAGGCCAGGCCGGCCGCGCCGGCCAGCCCGCCGAACAGGCTGAACACGACTTCGGCATAAAGAACGCGGCCGGTTGCGAGCGGGCCGTATTGCAGGTCCCGATACTTGCGCCAGGAGGAACGGCTCGGATCCTCCATCATGGCCCCGGCCTTGACGGCGACTTTGTCATTCATGGCGCACAGCCTACCATGCCTCCGCTCCTTGTCAAAGCGACAAGTAACTGCCCGGACCTG
>CAIKKV010000376.1 GCA_903828035.1 uncultured bacterium | reverse complement strand
GTGGACGAAAGCCTGGCGCTAACGAAGGAAAGCATGGCCGTCGCCAAGGCCGGCGCCGAGACGAATCGCCAGATCCTCGAGGAGCTTCGCCAGATCAAGGAGATCCTGGGCCGGAAGTGAAACTCCGTTGCACGGAGTGTCGCGGAAAAAAGAGGAGCTTCCTCGGCTTTGCTCGGAATGACCAGCTAGGCGTCGCGGCGCTCCGCCCTCCAAATGCTTCGCGCATTGTTTCGGGGCGAGCGCTGCGAGCCCTTCGCCGGCGCCGGACGGTTAGGCGGTAGCCCGCTTGATGTTCCGCTCGCGCAGCTGGGTGCGGTAGGCGGCCAGGTTGAAGCCGGCCTTGGCGGCGCCCGAGGCCACGGCGGCCTCGGCCACGGCGGCCGGGATGGCTTCAAACAGCCGGCGGTCGAAGGGCTTGGGAATGATGTACTGGCGGCCGAACGCCAGGCCGGGATCGCCGTAGATATCCTTCACATACCCCGGAACCGGCTCGCGGGCGAGGTCCGCCAGCGCCTGGGAGGCCGCCTTCTTCATGGCCAGGTTCACGGTGCGGGCGCGGACGTCGAGGGCGCCGCGGAACAGGAACGGGAAGCCCAGCACGTTGTTGATCTGGTTGGCGTAATCGGACCGCCCCGTGGCCATGACGTAGGGCTCGTTGCCCAGGGCCGCGGCCACGAGCTCGGGCTTGATCTCGGGATCGGGGTTGGCCATGGCGAAAATGGCGGGGTAGGCGGCCATCTTCTTGACGGACTCGGGCTTCAGGCAGTCGGCCGCCGACACCCCGACGAACACGTGGGCGCCCTTCAGCGCGTCGTCCAGCGTCACGGCGGTCGTCTCGGCGGCGTGTTCCTTTTTCTTGCCCGACAGGTCCTTTCGCGCCGTGCTCACCACGCCCTTGGAATCGCACACGGTCACGTGGGTGCAGCCGGAGACCTTCAGCATTTCGCAGATCCGGATGCCGGCCGCGCCCGCGCCGTTGATGACGATGCGCAGCTCGGAAAGCTGGCGCTCCGCGAGGCGGGCGTAGTTCATGACGCCGGCCAGGGTGATGACGGCCGTGCCCCACTGGTCGTCATGGAAGACGGGAATGTCCAGCATGGCGTCCAGCTTGTCCTCGATCTCGAAGCAGGCGGGGGCGGCGATGTCTTCCAGGTTGATGCCGCCGTACATGCCGGCCATGGCGGCCACGGTGTCGATGACCCGCGCGGGATCGGTCTTGCCGGTGTCGGCTCCGCCCATGCGGCAGCGGTCGAGGGGCACGGGCCAGGCGTCGACGTCGCCGAACGCCTTGAAGAGGACGGCCTTGCCTTCCATCACGGGGATGCTGGCCGGGGCGCCGAGGTCGCCGAGGCCGAGGATGGCGGTGCCGTCGGTGACCACGGCCACCAGGTTGCCGCGGCTCGTGTAATCGTAGACGGAGGCGGGGTGGGCGGCGATTTCCTTGACGGCATGGGCCACGCCGGGCGTATAGGCGAGGCAGAGGTCCTGCTGCGAGGCAAAGGGTTTGGGGAGGCGCAAGCCGATTTTGCCGCCCAGATGATAGTGAAGCACGTCTTCCCGGGTGATAGCCATGGCGATTCCTTTTAAGTTGAAACCCTGTGAATATAGCCGATTCCACGCCGGTCGTGCAATGTTGGAATGGCCTTTTCATGATTAAGAAATAATTTAGAAATATTTTATCACCAGGGCCGGCTTCCGGGCGCCGTACCCGATATGGGTAATTCCGCGTCTTTTTTTATCATGCCCGAAATCAGAGGGGGGAATAGCCAATGAGGAGAGGCGCAGGCGTGTGGGCGGTGGCGGTCATCATGGCCGCGGGGGTGTTGCAGGCGGCGGGAGAAGGGGGTTTCCCGATCCGCGAGGTGAAGATGGAGGGGGATTCGGGCGTGCTGGCCCGCGAAGGCCTGCTGGACGGGTTCAGGGCCACTCTCACGGGGAAAACGCTCACCCCCGCCGAGATCCAGGAGCAGGCCCGGCGCCTGCGCGACCAGCTCCGCGACCGCGGCTACCTGCTGGCCTCGGTCCGGACGCCGCCGTCCGACTACGCGACCGGCATCGTGCCGATCGATGTCGACGCCGGCCGGTTTGGAAAATTGACCCTGACCGGGACCGGCGGAGCCCCGTTTGAAGGACGCTGGTTCAGCGGCGAGCAGCTCCGCTACCGCCTCTCCGGCATGGCCGAGGGAGCGCCCTTCCGCGAATCCGTCTTCTATCAGCACGTGCTGGGCCTCAACGCCCATCCCGACCTGGTCCTGGATCCGGCGCTGTCCGTCCGGCGGGAGCAGGAGTCGGGCCGCGCCGTCCGCTATGCGGACCTGGCCTGCGCGGTGACGGAGTCGCGCCCCCTGCACGCCCTCCTGACGGCGGACAATGCCGGCGTGGAAGCCACCGGGGAGTGGCGCGCCATGGCCTTGGTGCAATACCTGAACCTGACCCGGCATGACGACATCCTCTCGGTGTGGCTGGGCCCGGTTTCCGGGGACTCGGGCTCCAGCCGGTCCGCGGCCGCCAGCTATCTGCGCCCGCGGCTGTCCGGCCGGGGCGGCGCCACGCTGCTCTACGGCGGCTATTCGGATGTGGACGCCCAGGAGGTGGCCGATCTCTTCACGCTCCGGGGCAAAGGCTGGTTCGCGGGGCTCCGCGAAGAGTGGCGCGCGGCGGCCACGCCCGTTCGCGAGGTGGTGCTCACCGCCGGAGCGGCCTGGCGCAGCCAGGAGGAGACGCTGTCCGTCGACTCCACAGGCGTGGACGGGGAGACGCGGACGGTGGCGGTGCTGCCCCTGAGCGTGGGCGTGCGCGTGACGCCGCTGCGCTATGACGGGCTGGGCGGCCGAACCTTCCTGGAAGCGGAAGCGGTTTGCGGGCCGGGCGGCCTGACCGGAAGCGACGCGGATATCGAGGCGTTCCGCCCGGGCGCCGAAAGCACCTATCTCGTGGGCCGCGGGCGGATCGCCCGCCTGCAGCCTTTGGCTGTCGCGGCGTGCGATCGGGCGGGATCGGCCTGGCTGCTGTTCGGCCGGGCGGAGGCGCAGGTGGCGAGCGGGGCCCTGCTGGGCGCCGAGCAGCTGGCCCTGGGCGGCATGGAGACGGTCCGCGGGTTTCCGGAGCGGGTCATCATGGGCGACCAGGGCGGGGATGCGACGCTGGAGCTGCGCTCGCCCCTGGCGCGGATCGGCGCGGGCCATCATCTGCAAACGGTCCTGTTTGCGGATGCCGGCCATGTGATGTCGGAGGGCGACGACGACCTCGGCGCGGTGACGGTGGCGGGCGCGGGCGCCGGGCTGCGCCTGGCGCTGGGCTGCCGCTCCCAGGTGCGGGCCGATTACGGCGTGCCCCTCGCGGGGGCGGATGACGTGGAGGACCAGACCGGAACCGGCGTTGAATCGGGCCGGGTCCATGTGAGCGCAACCGTTCAATTTTAAGCGAGGCAACGATGAAGAACCGGATTAGAGGAATGGTAGTCGGATGGGCCCTGGGCCTGGCAGTGGGTATGGTTGCGGCGGAGGCGGCGCCGCCTCCGCCGCCCGGGGGTGGGGGCGGAAGCAAGCCGCCTGACACGGCCCCGCCCGGAAAAATCTTTTTCGAAAACAATGTGATCATCGTCGGCCCGGGATTCGTGAAGCCCGCCTCCGATGGCGGCACCGTGTTCGTGGAGATCGGCGCCGGGAATCCCGGCACGGTGAAGACGGACAAGGAGGATCCCGGAAAGACGATCGAGCGCACGGTGCGGGAGGTGACGGTCGTCAAGGCGCAGGTGGAAGCCGGCGCCGTGGCGATGCCGCCAGGGCTGCTGAATCCCGCCGCCCTGCTGATGGCGCTGGGCGAGGAGGCGGAGGGGCTGGGCGGGAAGGGGATTTTCGACGATCCCGCGTTCCTTCCGCAAGAGGGAGGCTCCCGCGAACCCGCGGCGGCAAAGCGGCCGGTTGGGCCGGGCGCTGGAGGCGCGGCGGTCCGGGCGGCTCCCGATGCGCCCGCGCCCCGCCAGCCCAGGCGGAGCGGCGCCGGGGAGGCCGTCATTCCCTCTTACTGGCAATTGCCCATCCGCTAGCTCCTGTGATAGGCTCCCCCCATGAATGAAACGGGGAATGATAACGCGGCTCCCTTTTTCGCCCTGACCGTGGCGGAGCGCACAGACCGGGGGCGGGTTCGCGAGAACAACGAGGACGTGGCGCTGAGCGTGCCGGAGTCGGGCTTGTTCGTGGTTGCCGATGGCATGGGGGGGGCCCGTGAGGGCGAGGTGGCGGCCCGCGTCGTGTCCGAGCACCTGAAGGATGCCTGCTCCGATCCGCTGCTGGGTTTTCCCGGACGCATTCGCCGGTGCAAGGAGGCTGTCAACGCGGCCAGCTTGTGGATCCGCCAGTACGCCGCCCGGCAGGGTAATCCGGGCATGGGCACCACGGTGGCGGTGCTGCTGTTCGATCCCTGGAATCAGGCCGCCGCCGCCTGCCTGCACGCCGGCGACAGCCGCCTTTACCGCTTCCGGAACGGCACGCTGGAGCAGCTGACCCGCGATCATTCCGTGGCGGCGCTGGCCGGCGCGGACCACGAGGGGCAGGTGCCGTCCCTGTTCCGGAGCGTGATTACCCGCGCCGTGGGGGTGCGGCGGAATGTGGAGCTGGAAACCACGTCCCTGGATGTCGCGCGCGGCGATCTTTACCTGTTGTGCACGGATGGCCTGAACGGCATGGTCTCGACGGATGAGATCACCCGCGTGCTGGGCCGGGCGTCGGACCTGGACGCCAAGGCGGTGGCCCTCGTGGAGGCGGCCCTGGCCGCCGGGGGCGACGATAATGTGACCGTGATGCTGGTGCGGATGGGCGGCGCTCCCGATCTGGTTGCGGAGGGGTGCGCGGACGCGCAAGCCGAGCGGACGCTTTCCGCCCCCGCCCGGGAAACACGGGCCAAGGCCCTGTCCGGAAGCCCGCTGGTCAGCCTCTTGGCCCTCGCCTTGCTGGGCATCGTCGGCGTCTGGTTTGCCTTTGTTCCCTGGCGGAACCATGCCGCTTCGGCGGCTTCGGCCCCGCCCGCCGCGCCGGTCCGGGCGGCCCAACCGCCTGCGCCTGATATCCCTGGGGGGATTCCCGCACCGGCCCTTGCGCCGCCGGTCGTGCCGCCCCCCGCGGCGGGTTCCGCCCCGCAGGGGCCGGCTTCAGGCGAGGCCGCCTGGCAGCGCGAGCGGGGCGAGGTGGCGACCGATCCCGAGCGGCTGAAGGTTCGCCATCAGGCGGTGCTGAACGCCTTTCATCAGCTAAGCGAGTGGGCGGGCAAGCCCCTCGCGCCGCCTTCCCTGATGATGGCCGGACATGCCGAGGATCGGCCCGACGCGTGGGTCCGGTATCTCGCGGCGGCGGAGATTCAGTGGGTCGGCTTTTGCGCCACCGAATGCAGCCGCATGCGGGTGGAGGCCGGCAGCCTGAATCCCGACGGGCTTAACATCCTTTTCCGGTGGGCATCTGGAACGGATGAAGCGGACCCGGCGTTTCGCGCGCTGCTGGCCGACTGGGAGGGCTGGACGCGGGAGCTGGACCGGATGGAGCAGTTCCTGCGGGACGAAGCCGATCCGCAAAAGCCCTTCCTGTATGCCGCGAGCTCCGGCCTGTTCGCTTCCGGCCGGTCGGCGGCCGATCTGGGCGACCGGACCTGGGACCGGGTCCTGCCGCTCATCAACACCTTGTGGAAAAAGAGGGACGCCATGCTGGCGCGCACGGGCGAGTCCGGCGCGGCCTGGGTGGATGACACCATCCGGCAGGCCAACGCGATCTGGACGGGCTACACCGGGGCGGATTTCCGCGTGCGGGCCTGGCGGCAGGGCCTCGATCCCGCCGGCATAAAGAGCTTTTTCGAACGGTTGGCGGCGGAGCAACGCGAACGGGGGCAGCAGAGCCCTTAGCGGGGAATGAGGGGTATGGCGGAAACCGGGCGGACGCGGATCGGCGACTTTCAAATTCTCGAAAAAATAGGCGAAGGCTCGCTGGGCACCGTCTTCAAGGCGGTCTGCCTGGCCGACGGCCCCGCTCCCCTTTCCAGGGGGATGGCCGTGGCGTTGAAGCGGCTTCATCCGTCCGCCGATCTTCCGCGTGAAACCAAGGCCCTGGCCGCCCTGACGCATCCCCACATTGTCCGCTTTCTCTCCTTTTTTGTGTTCCGGCCGGGCGAGTGGGACGAGGCCCCGTTCCTGGTGACCGAGCTGCTGGAAGGCAGCGACCTGGGCGCCCACCTCGCCGCGCATCCGGAGGGCCTGCCATGGGAAGAGGCGCGCCGGATCCTGGAGCAGACCCTGGACGCCCTGGCCTTCGCCGAAGCGCGAGGCGTGGTGCATCGGGACCTGAAGCCCTCGAATCTTTTTCTCTGCGCGGACGGCGCGGTCAAGGTGATCGATTTCGGGCTCGCCCGGAAGACCGGCGGCACGGTGTCGGTGGCGGCCGAAAGCGCCGCCCGGACGGGCCTCACCGGCACGCTCGATTATATGGCGCCGGAGTTTGCGCGGGTGGACGGCTTCCGCGGGGATGTGCTTTCGGACCTGTTCAGCTTCGGCGTGCTGGCCTGCCAGACGCTCACGGGCATGCTGCCGTTTCCGCCGCTTGGCGAGCAGCCGGAAATCGCCTTTATCCGGCGGTGGACAGGCGCCCGGCCGCCGCGCGCCATGGTGCCGCGCCCCGTTGCCTATGCCTGGGAAGGCGCGGCGGCCTTCCTGGCCCGCGCGGTGAACCTGGAGCGCGAAGCCCGGTTTCCCTCGTTCCAGGCGGCCAGGGAGGCGCTTGCCCGGATCCGGCCGCGGGTGCTGGACGGGGCGCAGGAGCGCTACACGCTTGAAGCGTTCCTGGCGTCCGGCGGATTTTGCGATGTCTTCCGCGCCCGCTCCGGGTCGGGCGCGGCGGTGGCCATCAAGCGGCTGCACGCCGGCCGCCATGAGTGGCGCTTCCGGCGCGAGGCGGGCCTGCTGCAGACGCTTCAGGGGCTGAATCATCCGGCCCTCGTGCGCATTCAGGAGCTGATCGAGGAGCCCGGGAGCGACGGGGCCCCCTGCCTGGTGATGGAGTATCTTCCGGGCGATGATCTCCGCCGCCGGCTCTCCGCCCTTTGGGAGACGGGGCGCGGCCTGCCCTGGCGCGAAGCGGTCCGGCTGTTTATCCGTTATTTGGAGGGGCTTGAGGCCCTGCATGCCAGCGGCATTGCGCACCGGGATATCAAGCCGGCCAACCTCTATGCCCCCGCCGGTTGTCCGGACGAGGCCAAGCTGCTGGATCTGGGCGTGGCCTGTGAACAGGACGGCACCGTTTCCATGCAGGGGATGGCGCCGGGCACGCTGGATTACATGGCGCCGGAATTGGCCTCGGGCACGGGCGGGCGGGGGACCCCTCAATCCGATCTGTTCGGCCTGGGCAGCAGCTTATATGAGGCGTTGACCGGACACCCGGCCCTGAAAAGGCTGCCGAAGGAGGATGCGGCCGCCATCCGGGCCTTGTGCGCCCGATCGGAATCGGAAGAGGCCTTTTCAGAAGCGTTCGAGGGTTTTCATGCGCCGGTTTTCGGCGAGCAGCCCGATCTGGCCGCCATTGTGGGCAAGGCGATGCGATTCGATCCGGCCTGCCGCTACGGGGGCGCGGAGGAAAGCGCGGGCCGCTGGACGGGCGCGGGCGCCCGAGCCATGAGGGAGGCGTTGCAGGAGGTGCTGGCCGCCGGGGAGGGTTCGGTAGCGGGCGCCGAAGGAGCGGATCCGGCCGGGGGGGAGGCCCCGGCGCCGCCTACCTCTGACCGGACCGTGACCGTGGATGGGCTCCCCCCGAAAAAACGATGGCCGTTTGCCGCCATCCTGCTGCTGGCGCTGGCGCTGCTTGCCGCCGCCGGCTGGAGCCTGCGTGCTTTTTCTAAAAAAGGAACACCTGTCCCGCCCGCCGCACCGCCGCCGGCCCGGGTGCCGCAACCGGTCCCGCTTCCGGTCGGGGCCGCGCCCGTGGCTGAACCCCGTTCGAATCCGGCTCCGGCTGCGCCGGCTGAGCCGGTGGCCGTTCCCGCGGAGGCGCCGGCGGCGGCGCCCGAGCCGGCTCCGGCCGTGACCGCGGAAGCGCCCCGGGTGGTGATCCGGCCGCTTCCCGCGGCGGGGAAGGCCTCGGCCCCGCTACCTCTTCCCTTCGTTCCCAATGCCGTTTCAAATACGGCGCCACCGTCAATGGAGCCGGCGAAGTCGATCCCGGCCGAGGCGGACCTGGCCCGGGCGGAAGAGTCGATCCGGGCCTGGCGGATCTGGCTGACGAGGCTGGACGACCCGCTCACCTCCGTCACCCTGCGCCGCTTCCAGCCGAATGCGGGGAAGCCGGCCTGGCGGTCGGACCTGCCCTATCTGCTGGCCGCGGAGCGGGAGGCGCTGCCGGCGGCCCTTCGCGGACGCGTTGAGCGCGCCTTGATATGGGAGCAGGCGGCGGCTGATCTCGCGGCCCGGAAAGATCCGCTTCCCCCGGCAGCGGCGCTGCGGGCGCTGGCGGATCGCCTGGAGCCGGACGAGCCCCGGCTGGCCGGCCAGTGCCGCTTCGAGGCGCGGCTCCTGGAGTGGAGCGGAAAGGGGCTTCCGGCCGACGGTTTTCCGGCCCTTCCCGAAGCGGCGATCTGGCGGGCGCATGCCCTGGCGGCCTCGGGGGACGACCAGGACGCCCGGGCGGTGCTCGCCGCCGTGGCGGATTATGCGGATCAGCGGGGCGCGGAGCTGCTGGCCGAGGACGCGCTGCTGGCGGTGCGGGCGGCGGATCTGTGCCTGGCCCGGGCGCTGGCTGAAATTCGGGACAAGACCGCGCCCGATGTGGCGATCCCGGGAACGGGCCGCGCCGTGCGGGATCCGGTCGCGGCCTATGCCCGGGCCGTGGGCCGGCTGCGCGAGCAGGTGGCCGGGGATCTGCGCCGGGTGCTGGGGGTGGCGCAGGCGACAGGCCCGGCCGCCGCGGCGGAGATGGTGGCCCGCCTGGGGCGGGACCGGGACGGGGCGGCGGCGGGGGACTGGGTCTGGTCGCTGCCGGAACTGGATGCGACGCCGTGGCGGGAGGGGCGGAAGGTTTGGGCCGGCCGGGTGTCCCGGCTTTCGCCGGACGACTGCGCGATCCTGAGACACGTGCGGGGCGTGTCGCCCCTGCCGGGCCGGGCGGAGGAGCTCCCGGTGGCCCGCCTGCGGGGCGCACCGTGAGGGGGTGGAAAGGGCGTCCTAAGGAAGCATTGATCTTGGCGGCCGGGGCGGCTAAGATGGGACCTGTCGTGAAAGGATAAGCATGAACGACTTTTGGCTTTGCTTCATACCGCTGTTCGTGGCCGTCGACGCCATGGGCGTGCTGCCCATGTTTGTCGCCCTGACCGAAGGGCTCGACGAACCGCGGCTGCGGACGGTGATCCTGCAATCCATGGTCACCGCCATGGCGGTGGCCCTGCTGTTCCTGGCCCTCGGCCCCGTCCTGCTTCGCTTCATCGGCATCACGGTGCCGGATTTCATGATCGCGGGCGGGCTGCTCCTGCTGGTCATTTCGCTGCGCGATCTGCTGGCGGGGGAGAAGCCGCAGCGTCAGGTGGACCTGGACAGCCTGGGGGCGGTCCCCCTCGGCGTGCCGCTGATCACCGGGCCGGCGGTGCTCACCACCTGCATGCTGCTGGCCACGACGCACGGCAAGGTGCTCACCGCCGGGGCGGTGGGGGTGAACGTCCTGATTGCCGGGCTGACCTTCTGGTTCGCCGCGCCCCTGACGCGCGTGCTCGGGCACACGGGAACGAAAACCATCTCCAAGGTGGCCAGCCTGTTCCTGGCCGCCATCGCGATCATGCTGATGAGGAAGGGGCTTTTCCAGGCTATTGCCGCGGGACAATAACCCACTATGAAAACAGGCGTTTTGGTGAAGCAGAAAGGCGAGGGACAGGCGCGGCCGTGGCCGCTGCTGAAGCCCCTCGTGAGCGTCGGCCGGGCCATGACCCATGATGTGGTGCTGGCCGATGCCAGCGTCTCGCGCGACCATGCGGTCATCGAGACGCAGTTCAACGCCTGGGTGCTGACCGATCGCGACAGCCGCAACGGCACCCGGGTGAATGGCGTGGCCGTGGCCCGCCGCCAGCTGAGCGATGGCGACGTGGTGGCCTTCGGCGATGTGAACATGGTGTTCCACGTCGTGGACGAGGAGCCGGGCTCCGGGCCGGCCGCGGCGGACGCCCGGGCGGATTTCGATTCCGGGCTCCGGACGATCGCCGCCCCTGACGATGTGACCGATTCGGCGGCCTGGCCGGGTGTTTACGCCTGGCAGCTGCTGAAAGCGCTTTCCAGCATCCAGACCCGGCCGCTCGACGATTATGTCCGGATGGCGATCAACGATCTGTCGGGCATCCGGCAGGTGACCGGAACCGGTGTTGGCCTCATGGTGGAGCCGGAGGGGGCCTGGAAGTGGATCTGGCATGAAGGGGCGGACGCCTCCATCAAGACGTGGAGCGCCACGGACGAGGTGGCGGCCGAGGTGCGGGCGGGGCGGGCGGTGTATCGCTCCCGCGGCCGCCGGGTCGAGGCGGAGGACGAGGCCGACGGCGCCGTGTTTCCCGTTTCCACCTGCGGCCGCGTGATCGGCTGCCTGTGCGTGCAGGGGCGGAGCGTGTTTCCCTCCGCCCTGCTGGCCATCTTCCGCGTGACCGCCGAGGCCATGGGAACCGCGCTGAGCTTGCGCGAGGCCCTGGCGCACCGGGCGGCGGAGCGGGCGGCCGGGGGCGGCCAGGGGCGCCCGGCGCCCGTGATCGTGGGCCGCGGGCCGGCCCTGCTGCAGGTGATGCGGCAGGCGGTCAAGG
>CAIKKV010000375.1 GCA_903828035.1 uncultured bacterium | reverse complement strand
TCCACCGTGTAGTCGCCCCCCTTCACGTAAATATCGGGCTGGCATTCCCTGAGGAAAAGGGTGGCCCTGGTATCGGGAAAGAGGCATACAGCGTCCACGCACTCCAGAGCCGCCAGCACAAAAGCCCGGTCGTTTTCGGCGTTGAGCGGGCGGCTCGGTCCCTTCAGAGATCGAACGGAGGCGTCGCTGTTGAGCCCCACCACCAGGAGATCGCCCTGGTTGCGCGCCGCTTCCAGATAGGTGACATGGCCGGCGTGCAAGAGGTCAAAGCAGCCGTTGGTGGCCACCAATATCCGGCCCGAGGACCGAATCCCGGCGCGCCACAAGGCCAGTTCCTCGAGCGTTTTGATTTTATGACGACAATTCAACATTCTTTTACCCTCCCCTTCAACACGAGGCGTGCCAAAGACCCTAAGGATGTTCCGCTGTTTCCGCAATGATCCAGTCACTCCTGCTTAATCTGCCTCGTCCTTGGCCACTTCGTCCAGGTGCTCTTTTTCGCGGATGCAAAGATACACGATACCGCCAATCAGGCTCCAGGAAAGAAAAACCGAATAGGCCAGGAGCGAGAGAGACAAAGCCTTGGTGGCGTCGATAAGCAGCGGGGGAACCGCCAGCATGTGGACATAGAGGTTTTCCCGGATGCCCAAGCCGCTCGGAGTCAGTGGCAGGGCGGAAATGCATATAATCATCGGAACAACCAGGTAGAGGACCGCGCTGGGAATTTCCATGTGCAAACCCCAGGCCAGCGCTTGAATCTGCCACACGCAGACAAGGTTCAATGACATGGAGATGATCATGACCCGCACCAGAAAACCTGGAGATTTGCCGAACCAGCGGCAGGCATCAATGGATTTTTCGAGCATGTCCCCTTTGGGCAGCCGCCGGAGCCATTCCCGGGCGCGGGGCATGCCTCGAGACACGCCACCCCAAAAAGCGACAATCACCGCCACGCCGCAGCAAAGGGACATGGTCAATATGACCAGAGCGACAACGGTCATGCCGCTGTTTTCGCGGATGATCGAAAGGTTTGCAGGCATCATGAGGCAGGCGAACAACAGCATGGAAAAGAGGCCGATCAAACGGTCCACCGCCACCGTCACCACGGCCTCCGTCTTCTTGTGATGAGTCTCGCGCGCGGCATAATAAGCTCTCATCAAATCCCCGCCCGAGGAGCCCAGAAGGAAGGAGTTGAAAAACTGAGCCACCATGGAAATCACCCCTGCCCGGCCCAGGGAAAGCGGCAGCCCTTGAATGCTCAAAACCATCTGCCAGCGCAATATACCAAGGAAAATCGACACGCCCACCAGGGAAAAAGAAAGCAGAAATGCGGACAGCTCAACCTCGCGCAGCTTGGCTGCCAGCTGGTTCGGCCCCAAAGCCCAGGCGGTCTTCCACTGCGCCAGCCGGCTTAGCTCGTCAAAGCCGGGATTTTGAATTTGCCTGCATTCAGTCATGAAAATGCAGTGGAAAATCCATAGGAGCAGGAGTGCGGTGACACCCAGCCGCAAAATTAATTTCCAGAAAAGCTTGGTATGCCTGTTTGAGTTCCAACAGGTTGAAAGCGAATACATTATAAAAAAGACCGAGTGCCGTTGGTTTCATCAAGGGCACTCGGCTGGAAGGAATGAGGAATTACATATCTGCGTAGCGAGCGCTCAGCATGGCCGAGAACCGGGCGACTTTCATCTTGCGCCGTTTCCTTTCGCTAGGCTTTTCATAGTAGCGATGGCCGCGAACGTCTTTTAACGTTCCCTCGCGATCTATTT
>CAIKKV010000374.1 GCA_903828035.1 uncultured bacterium | reverse complement strand
GGAATATATCCTGGACCAGGGGATGAAGACCGGGGATCGGCTTCCCACCGAGCAGCAGTTTGCCGAGATGTTTGGCGTGAGCCGTGTGGTGGTGCGTGAGGCGACGAAGTCGCTGGGCTACCTGGGCATCATCCGCGCCGCTCCTCGGCGCGGCTTGACTGTTGGCCTGATGGACAACGACAAGCTTTCGGAGATCGTGACCTTCAACTGGATGCTGGGCTCCATGGAGCCGGCCGTGATCATGCGGACCTGGTCCATCATGATTGCCGGCGCCCTGTCCCTGGCCGGGAGTTCGATTCCGGCTTCCGAGTTCGCCGAATTGAGCACCCTGGCCTCCAAGGCTGATGCGGACGGCGTGCTGTCGCAGGCGGAAATTGATTTTATCCGCAAGTTGCTGCTGGTTTGCGGAAGCACCGGCGTGGCCTTCTTCGGCACGACCGTCATCCAGTATCTTCGCCTGTTCCAGGAGAAGAACAAGAAAAAGTTCATCAGCAAGTCCGGCCCCATTTACCGGCAGGTGGTGGACTTGCTGAAGAACAAGCAGCTGGCGGAAGCCCAGGCCCTGCTGCTGGAGCACATTTCAACTCTTTCCGTATAAGGAGTCAGGAGCATGGCGCGGTTCAAGCGGCTTCAGGTATTGAATACCATGGTTAAAACCGGCCTTGTGCCGGTGTTCTACAGTCCGGATCTCGAGGTGGCCAAGTCGGTGGCGGGGGCCTGCGCGGTAGGGGGCTGCCCGATACTCGAGTTCACCAATCGGGGCGATCACGCCTGGGAAGTGTTCTCGGCGCTCGAGAAGCACTGCGCCAGGGCCTTTCCCCAGTTGATCCTGGGCGTGGGCTCGGTGGTCGATCCCGGAACGGCGTCGCTGTTCATCAATTGCGGCGCTTCTTTCGTGGTGGGCCCGGTGTTGAATGCCGACGTGGCGAGGGCGTGCAACCGTCGCAAGGTCGCCTATGCGCCCGGCTGCGGAAGCGCCTCCGAAATTTCCATGGCCGAAGAGCTGGGCTGCGAAATCGTCAAGGTTTTCCCGGGCGAGTCCGTCGGCGGGCCGACCTTCGTCAAGTCGGTGCTGGGGCCCTGCCCCTGGACCACGATCATGCCGACCGGCGGCGTGGACGCAACCCCGGCTTCACTCAAGGAGTGGTTCGGCGCCGGCGTGGCGTGTGTCGGCATGGGCTCGAACCTCATCACCAAGGAATTGCTGAAGGCGGCGGACTACAAAGGCCTGGCCTCCAAGATCGCGGACACGATGGCCCTGATCGGCCAGATCCGGGGAGGGAAGTAAGATGCCCCTGACGATCAAGCCGAAAAGCCAGTGCAAGTGGGATTCCGCCGCGCTGGGCGAAGTGATGCTGCGGCTGGATCCCGGCGAGGGCCGCATCCGGACCGCCCGCGAGTTCAAGGTCTGGGAAGGCGGCGGCGAATATAACGTCGTTCGCGGCCTGCGCCGCTGCTTCGGGCTCACGGGAACCGTGGCCACGGCCATTGTCGACAACGATATCGGCCACCTTCTCGAAGACCTGATGCTGCAGGGCGGGGTGGATCTCAGCCACGTGAAGTGGGTGCCCTTCGACGGGATCGGCCGCGCGTCGCGCGTCGGCCTCAACTTCACCGAAAAGGGGTTCGGCATCCGGGCGGCCGTGGGCTGCGCGGACCGGGCCCACTCGGCGGCTTCGCAGATCAAGCCGGGCGACTTCGATTGGAAGAAGCTGTTCAAGGACGAGGGGGTTCGCTGGCTTCATTGCGGGGGGATCTTCGCGGCTCTTTCGGCCACGACCGCCGAAGCCACCGTCGAGGCCATCACCGCGGCCAAGGAAAGCGGGACGATTGTCTCTTTCGATCTGAACTTCCGCGCGTCGCTCTGGAAATCCCAGGGCGGAACGGCGCGCGCCGTGGAGGTGAACCGCCGGATCGCCCCGCTGGTCGACGTGATGATCGGCAACGAGGAGGACTTCACCGCCGCCCTCGGGTTCGAAGTGCCGGGCATGGATGCGCACCTCTCGAATCTCGATCCCTCCAATTTCAAGAAGATGATCGGCGAGGCGATCCGGATGTTCCCCAACTTCAAGGTCGTGGCGACCACGCTGCGGAACGCCAAGACGGCCACGGTGAACGACTGGAGCGCCATTGTCTATGCGGACGGCCAGTTCCACCAGGCCGCCATGCGCGAGAACCTCGAGATTTTCGACCGGGTCGGAGGCGGCGACAGCTTTGCGTCCGGCCTGATTTATGCCCTTCTGGCCGGCAAGAGCGCCGAGGATGCGGTGCAGTACGGGGCTGCCCATGGCGCCCTGGCCATGACCACGCCCGGCGACACCAGCATGGTCACGCTGAAAGAAGTCGAAGCCGTGATGAAGGGTAAAGGCGCCCGGGTCATCCGCTGACCCGCTCGATCCGCAGTTAACCCATGCCGACTCCCAACGATGCCCGGGTTTCCACGACCGGCAAGGTCATCACCGAACGCGATTTGCGGACGGGGATGTCCCTCAGCAATATTGCCATTATCGGAGCCATGGTATTTGCGACGGCCGGAGGCATGCCCCTGACCATGTTGATGGAGCGCCTGCATGCCAGCGGCAAGCT
>CAIKKV010000373.1 GCA_903828035.1 uncultured bacterium | reverse complement strand
TCGAATTACCCCCCTCCCGCAGGGAGCCATCAGGCATTTCAACGGACCAACTCAGGCCGACCCCTATGCGCCCGCACCCCCTTTCGGCGCATAGTTTCTTCGCTGTCACACCACGATCCAATGGTCGGAAGGACGAACGCCATGCGGTTGACCAAAACAACGAGACGGGCCGTTCGGAAAATGCCCAGATTGGAAAAATGCCCCACCGGCATCCAGGGCCTTGACGAGATTACCGAAGGGGGCCTGCCCCGGAAGCGCTCCACCCTGGTCTGCGGCGGCGCCGGCTCGGGAAAGACCCTGCTGGCCATGGAGTTCCTCGTCCGGGGCATTACCCAGTTCAACGAGCCGGGCGCCTTCATGGCGTTCGACGAGACGGCCGAGGCTCTGGCCGAAAATGTCTCCTCGCTGGGCTTTGACCTCAACAGCCTGATCGCGCAGAAGAAGATGGCGATCGATCATGTTCACCTCGAGCGCAGCGATATTGAAATGACCGGCGAGTTCGATTTGCAGGGCCTGTTCGTCCGGCTCGGCGAGATGATCCGGCAGGTCAAGGCCAAGCGCGTGGTGCTGGATTCCATCGAGGCGCTTTTCGCCGGACTTCCCCGCAAGGAGATCCTGCGTTCGGAGCTGCGCCGGCTGTTCCAGTGGCTGCAGGAGCAAGGCGTCACGACGATCGTCACCGCCGAGCAAGGGGAGAAGGAGCTGACGCGAAACGGCATCGAGGAATATGTCAGCGACTGCGTGATCTTCCTGGATCACCGGGTTCACAACCAGATCTCAACCCGCCGGCTGCGCGTGGTGAAGTATCGCGGCTCGAAGCATGGGACGAACGAGTACCCCACGCTGATCGACGAGACCGGGCTGTCGGTCCTGCCGATCAACTCGCTTGGCATGCTGTACCCGGTTTCCACGGAGCACGTCTCGACGGGGGTTCCCCGCCTGGACACCCTGATGGGGGGGAAGGGTACTACCGCGGCAGCACGGTCATGGTTACGGGAACTGCCGGAACGGGCAAGAGCAGCCTGGCGGCCGCGTTCGCTGACAGCATCTGCCGGGCCGGCGGGAAGTTCCTGTACGCCTCGTTCGAGGAGTCGCCCTCGCAGATCATCCGGAACATGCGCTCCATCGGCATCGACCTCGGACGATGGCTGAAAAATGGCCGGCTCCAGTTCCATTCGGTGCGGCCCTCCCTGTACGGCCTGGAGATGCACCTGGCCCTCCTTCACAAGCGGATCAATGCGTTCAAGCCCGATGCGGCCGCGTTCGACCCGGTTTCCAACATGCTGTCGATCAGCACGGAGGATGAGGCGAAGTCGATGCTCTCGCGTCTCATTGACTTCATGAAAAACATGGGGATCACGTCGGTTTTCACGAGCCTGACCGCGGGCGGAGACGCCCTTGAGAAGAGCGAGGTTGGAATCTCCTCGGTGATGGACACCTGGGTTCTGGTTCGCATGATCGAGACGAGCGGCGAGCGGAACCGCCTGATCTATGTGCTCAAGAGCCGTGGCATGGCCCATTCCAACCAGATGCGCGAGTTCCATTTGACAAACGACGGCATCCAGCTGATGGACGTGTATACAGGCCCGGGCGAGGTGCTCACCGGATCAGTCCGGCTGATGCAGGAGGCGCGCGACCGGGCTCAGGCGGTCGCCGATCGGCAGGCGGAGGCTCGGCGGCAGCTGGAGCTGGAGCAGGAGCAGGCCAACCTGCGCAACCAAACCGAAGTCATCGCCAGGCGCATCGCGGAAATCGGATCCGAGCTTCTGGCGGGCCGGGAGCACGGCGCCGAGCGGCAGCAGGTGGCGGCCAGGGACAGGCAGGCGCTTGCCCAGGCACGGAAAGCGGACCCGAGGAAGGACTGAGCATGCCCACCTTGAAATCAAAAACAGTCCGCCGTCGGGCTTCGGCCAGCTCCCAGGATTTCTGGGTGCTGCGCCTCTACGTGGCAGGCATGACGCCGCGGGCCATGAGTGCATTCAAAAACCTGAAGCAACTCTGCGAGGAGCATCTCCAGGGCCGCCAGTACCACATTGAGGTGATTGACCTCCTCAAGCATCCGCAGCTGGCCAAAGACGACCAGATCCTGGCCATTCCGACGCTCGTCAGGAAACTGCCGGAGCCGATCCGGAAAATCATAGGCGACCTGTCGAACACCGAAAAAGTCCTGGTGGGGCTGGATTTGCTCCCCCGCCTTTAACTCCATCCGAGAAAGAATCATGGAAACCAAACGGAAATCAATCAGCGATTTCGACGCGTTCGACAAAAAGGCGAAAACCGCCCCCCGCCCGACGAAGTACGTGCTGCGGCTATACGTGACCGGCAACAGCCAGCGCTCCACGGACGCGATCCGGACGATCACCTCCATCTGCAAAAAGCATCTTTCCGGGCATTACGAACTGGAAATTGTCAACCTCTACCGAAATCCGGCGCTGGCCAAAAGGGACCAAATCGTGGCCTCCCCGACGTTGATCCGGAAACTGCCGCTTCCCCTCCTCCGGTTTATCGGCAATCTGGCAGACCGGGACAAGGTGCTGGTGCGAATGGACCTTATTGAGAGGAAAGGGGCGCCCCGGGGCGAAAAAGAACTGACCGGGGTAAACCATCCATGAACAAAAGCAGTCTCACGGCAAAATCCCCCCCTCGGCCCCGCGGCCCCTCGCCGCCGGATGCCCTTCGCCGTGAGAACGAGGTCTTGAAGCGGCGGCTGGAAGAGGCCGAGGAAGCACTCCGGGCTATTCGCAACGGCGAGGTTGACGCCATCGTTGTATCCGGCGCCTACGGCGAGAAGGTCTTTTCGCTGGCCGGCGCCGATGCGATTTACCGGCTGATCGTCGAGACGATGAAAGAGGCGGCGCTCACCCTCGCACTCGACGGCACGGTCCTTTATTGCAACGACCAATTCGGGGAGTTTGTCAAGTACCCGCCGGAAAAGATCCTCGGGCGCCCGTTCCATGAGTTCGTGGACGCTGACAGCCGCGCCGCGATCCTTCCCCTTGTGAAAGCCGTCCAGCGGCATCCCGTCAGGCAGCGCCTCGTTTTCCTGGACGCGGGCGGCCAGTCCCGCCCGGCGCACATCACGGCGAACGCCTTGAACGCGTCTGGCGAAAAGAGCATCTGCATGGTGGCGTTCGACCTCGCCGAGCTGGAGCGGGCCCTCTCCTCCCTGCGTGAAAGCGAAGGCCGGTATCGGACCCTGTTCGAAACGATCGACCAGGGCTTTTGCATGGTCAAGATGCTCTACGATCACGGAGGCAAGCCGGTCGATTACCGTTTCGAGGAAGTCAATCCAGCCTTTGAGAATCACACCGGCCTCCCGCGCGCGCGCGGAAGAACCATGCGGGAGCTTGTGCCAACTATTGAAATGTCATGGGTTGAGGCCTTCGGGAAGGTCGCCCGGACGGGCGAGGCGGCCCAAATCGAGGGCGCGTCCGATGCCCTGGGCCGTTTTTACGACGTGTTCGCCTTTCGAATCGGCCAGGAGGATGGCACCCGGGTCGGAATCCTTTTCAAGGACATCACGGAGCGGAAACGCGCCGAGAGGGAGCTGCGCGAGGCGTACGAGCTGATGGAGACGCGCATCACCGAGCGCACGGCCGAACTGGCCCGGTCCAACAAGGACCTGGAAGCCTTCGCTCACGTCGCCAGCCATGACCTCCAGGAACCGCTTCGGATGGTGTCCGGCTTTCTGAGCCTGTTGCAGGAAAAATACAAGGGGCAGCTCGACGAAACCGCCGAGTCGTATATCGCGCTCACCGTCGACGCCGCCAGCCGAATGTCCGCGCTGATCCACGACCTGCTGGCCTACGCGCGCGTGAACGTGGAGGACAGGGCCGCCGCGCCGGTGGATCTGGCGGTGGTGGCGAAGGAGGCGGTGGCCAACCTCCTCGCGGCGGCGCAGGATTCCGGCGCCGTCATAACCGTCGACCCGCTGCCGACGATCCTGGCTGATGCCGGGCAGATGAGGCAGTTGTTCCAGAACCTGCTCAGCAATGCGATCAAGTACCGCGCGGAGGGCTGCCGGCCGGAGATTCACCTGGGGGCGGAACGGCGGGGCGAAGACTGGCTGTTCCATGTGCAGGACAACGGAATCGGCATCGACCCCCGCCTGTTCAACCGGCTCTTCCAGGTCTTTTCGCGGCTACATGCCCGGGAGAAATATTCCGGCACCGGCATCGGCCTGGCCATTTCCAAGAAAATCGTGGAGCATCATGGCGGCCGGATATGGGTGGAGTCCGAGCCGGGAAAAGGGACGACGTTCTGGTTCAGCCTTCCACATGTCCCGCCTTCGCGTCCGCCAGCGGGGACGCCCCCTGACCCCGCAGGTTTTCCCGGCGGTCGCCTTTAGCGCGGCCCCGACTTGCCGGACAGGCTGTCCCGCGCGACATTGGCGGGCAGCCTTTCGCTCTTGCGCGAGGTTGCCGCCGCTCCGCTGCCCTCGCTGATATTGCGAACGCCCGTTTGCACATGACTCGAAAAGAAGCTGTCCTATTTTCGGCGCGCAAGGATCTGCGCGCCCTTCTACCTGCAGTCTGCTTCCACAGGTAAGGCGGCCAGTCCCTTGGCCGCCGCCAGGGTGAATGCAAACATTTTTATGGCCTGAGCAGTAATTAGGCGCCCGTTTCCGGGGCCTCCAGGGACCCGAAAATAAAGTCAAGCGCGTTGGCGCCGCCGACCCGGGCCTGCAACTCGGGGGCGAGCGCTTTCAGCGCGGCGATTTCGTCGGCGTAGAAGCCTTTCAAGCGAAAGTCCTGGTAGAGGCCCTCGCCCTGCTTCCGGCGGCAGATCCATGAATACGCCGGCGAGTCTGTCCCCCAGATGATTTTCCGGGGATAACGCTCGGCGAGCGCGCGCATCACCGCCCGGTGGTCCGTGTAGTCGACATCGAGGAAATCGCCGGCCGGAAAGGTCCGCCCGATTTCACCCCCCATGCTTTCCACCTGGATTTTCAAGGCGGCGGTATCCACCCAGACATTGGGCGCCGCTTCGGCCCGGTCGAGCCAGGCGCGGTGGAAGAGCAGGCCATGCGCCATGCAGAACCGCAAGCGCGGGCGGCGTTCAACAATTCTGAACACATCCGCCGCCTGGGAGTATTCCTCCCCCGGCACGGTCGTGACGTGAAAAAGCAGCGCCAAGTCGCGCTCTTCCGCAAAGTCGAGAAGCGGCGCGCCGACTTCCAGCAGTGCCGCGGCTCGGGATTGGCACCCCACCGGATTGACCTTGATCCCGTAGGCGGGGTAGGCCTCGAGCAATTCCTCCAGCGCCCGGATCTGTCCGGGCACATCCCGGGCAGGGTCGATGCTCACAAAGGGCAGGAATCGCGAGGAGAGCTCGGGGCAGTAGTCGAAAATCTCGCGCATGAGCAGGCGATTCTCAACGCCGTAGGGCACCGGCGAAAGCGGGGCCGCCGCCGGCGTGAGGTGGCCCTTGGCCATGGCGGCGGGGTCGAAATACAGATCCGCGCTGAACGGAAAGACCACCGTGGCGTCCACCCCGCCAGACCGCTGCTGCTCGTGGAGCCCCTCGATCGTCTGCGCATAGGGATACTCGCCCAACGCGTAGGCCTTCAGGGAAACGCCCGCATGGGAGTGCCCGTCGATCACCTTGCCGGACCAGGCCGCGCGCTTCATTTTCCCGCGGGCCAAGGATGCGCTCCTTCCCAGGGCATGGAGTCCAGGCGCAGCGGGACGTTATAGTCGAGATCGTCGGCGACCTTGCCCAGGATGTGCAGCTCGCTTCTCAATATCTGGAGGATCGAGGACGGCACCAACGGCGTCACCGGGCCGTGAACGGCCAGGCGGGTGATGAACTTCTGCCAGGCGAAGCCGCCGCCGGCATAGCCCGCGTTCCAGAAGCTGACCAGCTTGGAGCCCTTCAAATCGCGCGGGCCGATGGTGTAGGCCTTGGAGGGCACATAGGCCCAGTCCCCGGCCCCGGCGTTGTCCGCATACACACAGCTCTGCAGGATGGTCAACGGATGCAGCTCCACCAGCCGTGAGCCGGCGCGGAGGTAGGCCTGGATGTCGTTGCCGAACTCCTCGCCGAGATGGCTTTCGAAGAAACCGATATGCCCGCACCACCCGATCCCCCCGTAGCAGACATCGGCGCCGCCCAGGTCCTCGATCATCTGGCTGTACTGCTTGATGTTCTTCTTGCCCGGGAAGTGGATCTGCTTTTCGGGCATGCGCAGGGAGGGCTTGATCTGGCTGAACAGATCGTTCCACATCCAGTAGCGGAAGCCGCCGGGCCAGGTGATCGGGGCCTCGTTGCCATCCTGGTCGGCCCACTCGTCCATGTTGAAGGTGTGAAC
>CAIKKV010000372.1 GCA_903828035.1 uncultured bacterium | reverse complement strand
GTCCGCCCGATCATCGTGGAGAGGCGTTTCGGGTCGGACCAGGCGCTCCAGCGGAAGGTGGGCCGCGCGCCCAGGCCGTAGAGGTGGCACATGTACTGCAGTTCGTGGTCCCAGCCGCCGATCCGGTCCATGAAGGCGCCGCTTGTCACGCCGTCGTCCGGGATGATCTCGCGCACGACGGGCCTGCCGTCGGGATCGTAGACCTTGAAGAGCACCTCGCGCGGGCCCGCGTTGTAGAGGTTCAAGTCGCGCACCGTCAGCGTGACGGTCATGGGCTGGCCCGCGGGATTGGGCGCATACAGGGTGACGCCGCTGATCAGGCGGACGGTCTGCGGGACGGCGTGGGCGTTCAGCGCCAGGGTGAGGGCGGCGACCGCGGTGAACAGGCGGAGGGGTGGCGTCTTCATGAGGGGGTTCCGTTTCATATTGAAAAGCCCGGGATGCCTTCGATGGCCACCGCCCGCACGCAGCAGGAGTCCAGCCCCTTGATCGGCATGGGCTGGCAGATCAGGAAGAAGACATCGGCGCGCAACTGGTCCAGGTTCCGCATGACTTCAAGGAAAAGGATGTCGTGCGGCATCACCACCGCGTGGATTTCGCAGGCGGTCTTGACGCTGTATTCGATGGCCACGCCGTCGCCGAAGCCGACGCATTTCACCTGTTTGGCCACGCACCAATCGCCCGATTCCCCGCACAGGTAAGGGCGCTGATCAGCCGGATCGTTCGCGAACGGTTCGCTGTGGAAGGGGCTGTCGAGCACCACGATGTCGCCCGGCCGGACCCGCCCGCCATCGGCCTGGTCGAGCATGGCCTTCGTGATCGGGGCCCGCGGGGCGCAGGCCAGGCGCAGCAGGACGGCACGGCCCATGAAGGCCGTAACCGGCAAGTCCAGGATGTCTTTCCAGGCGTCGTTGTAGTGAAAAGGCGTCTCCACGTGGGTGCCGAGATGGGACTCGATGTCCACGTTCGTGTGGTAGTCCTGGGAGGATTCCTGGAAATACCGGTCCAGCTTGCAGCGTCGCGTGGACGTGGCCGGATCGATGGGCTGGCTGAGATCGATGACCCGGTAAGGGCCCAGGCGAAAGTCCTTCATGCGTCTTCCCTCTCTGTACTTCCCGTTATTCAAACAAGACCGGTGATGCGCATCATCCGCAGACTGTGTTCGCCCCCGTGCGCCTTCCAGGCCGGTTTGCGGTAGGCGAACGTCAGCAGCGCGGCGCCGTCGGAAAGGAACGTGCAGTTCAGGTTCGTGTAGGCCACGTCCGGCTCCGCGGCCAGGTCGGCGGCCTTGGTCCAGTGGCGCCCGTTGTCGTCGGAAAGGGCCAGGCTGAGGGGCGTCCGCGCGCCATAATGGTGGTCGTTCACGTCGTAGGCGCCATCGGTCCAGAAGAGGGCCAGGCGGTTGCCGCCCGGCAGGCGGCGCAGGCAGGTGCAGTTTTCCGGGGCGCCGAGGCCGCCGGGCTGGGGATGGCTCCAGCTCTCGCCCCGGTCGGAGGAGTGGGAGAACATGACGGCGCCCAGCTGCGTGCGGATGGAGAGCGTCAGTTCGCCGTTTTTACATTCCACAAGGCTGGGTTCGATGGCGCCGCGCATCGGCAGGTCGATCAGGGGGTGGCGCACCGTCCAGGTGCTACCCTGGTCGTCGCTCCAGGCCATGCCGATGGCGTAATGCTGCCCTTCCTGGGTGGTCCGGTATTCGTCAAGCTTGTCGGGCGTGATCCACGAGGGCGTGTAGTGCCACTTCATGAGGCGGATAAGCCCTTCGCCGCCGCCGCAGAAAGGGATAATGAGCCGGCCATCGCGCAGGGTATAAAGCCCCGCCGCACCCCCCTGTATCCACTGAGCCCGCTCGGTGTGCCAGATGTCGTTCAGTCGCTCAAAGGTGTTGCCGTCATCCCGGCTGCGGTAGAGCCGCATCGTGCCGCTGGAGGGCGTGTGGCAGACGAGGGCGGAGAGGAGCAGGCTGCCATCGGCGGCGCGGCCCAGCGCCACGCCGTGCACGTTCTGGTCGCCCGGGTCGGGAACGACGATCACGCGGGGATCGCCCCAGGTCCGCCCGCCATCCCGGGACTCGCGCAGCACGCCCTCGGCGTAGCCGTAATCGCCGGCGCCGAAGGGCGACGGCTTGAAGGCGTGGTACGCGCAAAGCAGGCGGCCGGGGGAGAGTTCCAGGAGGGTCGCCGTGTCGTTACGGGGGTTTTCGGGCGAGCTGGAGGCGATGGTGGAAACCACCCTGTCAAGTTTGTCAGGCAATAGCGTTCCCTTTCCTGTGGGCAGGCGCCTAGTATGCATCGGACGGCGCCTTAACACAACGTCCGCCTGATGATCCGGCCTGGAGCTCTATCGAATGACGATCAGGGAGCCCCTGGGGATAGACTTTAGCGAGAGCACCACATCGCCCGTATTCGTGGCCACCGTGCCCGTGTAAAAGGCTGGTGTAATCAACGTCGGCATCGTGCCGTCCAGCGTGCCCCCGTTCAAATCAAACAGCGTGTAGTCGCCGGACGCGATCTTCTGCTGGCCGGCGGGTTCAACCTGGATGGTTCCGCCGAGGCGCAGTTTGGCCAAGCCCTGCAGGACCACCTGGTCCGCATTGCCCGGAGCGATCAGGTGGAACAGGTTGGTGCTGTTGGCTCCCAGCACAAGGCGCGCGGTCGTGCCGGTCGCGCTCAGCGTGCCGACCGTGATGAGGTTGGTGCCGGGCGACATCCCTTCCGCGTTCGTCATCACGGTGGTCCCGAGGGTGGCCAGTCCCACGCCCGCCAGCCCGCCGATCGTATCGCTGCTGGCCAAGTATGACAAGGTGGCGCCGCTGTGGATCATGACGGCGCCCTTGTCCGGAAGCCGGCCTGTGCTCGAAATCTCCAATGTTCCGGCTTTGACCTCCGTCCCGCTGGTGTATGTATTTCCGGCGTTGTTGAGAATGTACTTGCCGGCCCCTTGTTTGATCAGTTTTCCGGGCGACCCGCCTTCGTCCGTGATGGCCCCTTGGATCGCTGGTGCCCCGGCAACGACCGATATGATCGTGTTGGCCTTCAGTCCAATCGAAGCGGTCAAGTAATAGCTGGCCAGTGTTTCAATGGTGCCTCCATTTGAGATGATACGGCCGATAAGCGTAACGGTTTCGTGCCGCAAAATCCCGCCCGCATCCAGCGTCACGTCACCGCTCCCCGTGCCGCTGCTACCCTTAACAGTAAGGGTGGCGTTTGACAGAATCTCGGTGCCGCCGCTGTACGTGT
>CAIKKV010000371.1 GCA_903828035.1 uncultured bacterium | reverse complement strand
TGATGGAGTCGCAACCGGAGCGGGCGTGGCCGAGGCTTTCCCGGGCTTGGGCTTGGGCGTGGGAGTCGGGGTCGGAGGGGGCGGAGTGGCGCCCGACAGTGAATTGTATGCGGCGGCGGCAACCGGGGCCTTGGCCGACGGCAGGGAAACGCGCAGTCCCCCGCCCTTGGCCCCCTTGTCATCGCCCTCGCCATCATCCTCCCCGTCCGCCGGATCCACGATCGGCTCCGGCTTCCGGACCGGGCTCACCTTCACGGTGGAGGGGGCCGCGGCGTTGACCCGGGGGGCCGCGGGCGCGCCCGTCGGCGTGGCTCCGGAGATGGAATTGTAGATCCCTTCAACCCGGATCGAGAAACCGTCGCCCCATTCGCTCTGCCAGGCCGTCGACGGAGCAACCACCTTGATGCGGTCGCCATCCTCTTCGTAGTACAGCGTCTTGACATCCAGCAGCGAATCGGCTCTCGCCCGTCGCGGCGAACCCATGACCAGCAACGCAGCCACAGCCAGGGAAAGCATGATTCGATTTGAACCGGTTCCGCTATTCATGATGAATTACCTCTGGGTTACCCTATATCTTGCATCATATCCCATCAAAAAACAATCCTTGATATGTAAGACGAATCGTTTTGTACGCCTGAAGGATCGCTAAATTAAGGAATTTCTCCCTTTTCGTTCAGACTTCACCTGATCCTTCAACCCAAGCCGCTCCTTTAAGATGCTGACAGTTTTCACGATCGTCTTTTAACTGCACATCCCAGGAAGGGCTATCCATGAACTCGTCGAGTCCGGTGTTCGAAACGCTTGTCCGCGAAGCCATCTCCGCCTGCCGTTCCGAAAAAAAGAAGCAGGCCGAAACGACGCTGGAGATGACCCGGCGGCTCCATGAGGCGGCCTGCCGCTATGCCGACCGGGGGCTGCCCGGCGAGGCCGAGGAGATGCACCGGCGCGCGCTGTCCATCCGCGAAGAGCTGCTTGGCGAACTGCATCCCCAGGTGGCCGAAAGCCTTCTGTCGCTGGCCGCTCTGTATCGGACGGAAGGGCGACTTGCCCTGGCCGAGCCGCTTGTCCGCCGCGCCCTCGCCATTCGCCAGAAGATCCGCGGCCCCGGCCACGAGAGCGTGGCGGACTGCCTGGACCTCCTCGTCGCCCTCTACCGGGCGATGAACCGCTCTGCCGACGCCCAGCTTCTGGCCGCCCGGTCAGCCGACATCCGCGCCTTCCTCGCTGCCGAAGAGCCGCACCGTCATGAAGCGGTGGTGGCTTAGCCTGAAAAAAGTAATTGGCGGCCGGGGCAAGCGACTGGCATGATAGCGCCATGAACACCCAGCCCTATCGCCTGACCGTGGGAAAAGCCTCGTGCGCCATTAAAGGCTTCTCCCACTCGCACCTCCAAGCGGCTGTCGACCGCTGCGCCCTCCTGGGCGGCGGCACGGTGGAGCTCTCCGCCGGCATATTCCGGATGGCCGACTCACTTCACCTCCGCTCCGGAGTCACCGTCCGCGGCCAGGGCAGCGCCACCGTTCTTCTCAAAATGCCCATGAAGTCGGCCCGGCTCACCTCGTTCCTGGGCTACGGCCACCGAGACCTTGAAGTCGACACGCCCGACCTCTTCCAGCCCGGCGAAGGCGTCCTGATCCGCGACAACAACGCCTTCGGCTTCTACACCACCGTCGCCACCCTGGTCCGCCGCGAGGGCGATGTCTGGATCACCAACCGCCCGCACCACCATGACTACCTCGGGGCCAACGGCGGCGTGGTGGAAACGCTCTTTCCCATCGTCTCCGCCGAAAACATCCAGGACGCCCGCCTGGAAAACCTCCGCATCGAGGGCAACGCCAAGCATAACCCCGTCATGGCCAACGGCTGCCGGGCCTGCGGCTTCCTGGCGCTCAACTCAAACCGCCTCACCGTCACCGGCGTAACGGTTCATGACTATAACGGGGACGGCTTCGGCTTTCAAACCTGCGACGACTTCACGGCCGACGGCTGCACCGTGGAAAACTGCACGGGCAACGGCTTCCACCCCGGGAGCGGCAGCAACCGCTTCCACATGAAAAACTGCACCGCCCGCCACAACAAGGGCTGCGGGCTGTTCTACTGCCTGCGCGTCCGCCATGGCCTCCTGGAGGATAGCCTGTTCGAAAAGAACGGATCCTTCGGCGTTTCCGTGGGCGAGCGGGATACCGACAGCGTGAACCGCAACCTCACCATCCGGCTGAACGGTGGCGCGGGCATCTACATCCGACCCTGCCTTCACGCCAATGCCGCCCACCGCACCCTCTTCGAAGGCTGCACGCTCGAGCGCAATTGCGCCGGCAAGAAGGAGGCGGACGCCGAAATCATCCTCCAGGGCGAAACCGAGGGGCTCCGCATCCTCGGCAACACCCTCCGCTGCCGCCCCGGAAAACCCGGCATCCTGATCCGCAAAGGCACGCCGCCCTGCGAAATCAAGGATAACCGGATCTCGCCTCCCGATCACGCCATCCGCGATCAGAGAGTCTGAGAAATAAAACTTTTTTGCATTTTGCCCTATCAATCTCCCATCTATATCATTATTCTACATCCTTTCAATTTGAGCTAAAGACAGCTATGAGGTCGTTTTGGCAAAAACCAATCAAACATCTCCCCGCCCCGAAGCAGGGGGATTGACATTCCGGTCCGTGATCGTGTCCCTGGCGGCCCTGCTGTTCATGGGTATCTGGATCGAATATGTCGAACGTTTCCTCAATTACGGGGGGCCCCTCGCCGAAAACTCGCCCCCCAACAGCGCCGTGGGCGTGATCCTTCTCGTCATGGGCATCGGCGCCCTGCTCTACCGCTTCCGCCGTACCCTCCGCCTCTGCGCCCGCGAGCTCGTGGTCATCTACGCCGCCCTCGTCCTGGCCGCCCCCCTGATGACCCAGGGGCTCTGGGGACGCGTCGTCGGCCTGGTCGTCGCCATTCCGAACAACCAGGATTTCAAATCCTACAACAGCCTGCCCCCCCAACTCTGGCCCCACGGGCCCAATCTCGTCAGCAGCCCCGCCGGCGCGGAACCCACCGTTCTCGAAAACACCACGGGATCGGCCGGCGGAGGCGCCTTCCCCTTTGATGTGAGCCGGTTCGACGCCCAGGGCCGGGAAATCCTGGTCCCCGGGGAATCCTTCCTGTTTTCAACCCTCGTCAAAACGACCGATCTGCAGAAGAACTCCTCCTACGCCGTCACCGTGCAGGCCGACTCCGGCCCCGTCCGCTCCGTCATCACGCTCACCTCCGCCACGCGCCCCTCCCTCAGCCAGCCGGACGGCTTTGAGCGGATCGGCGTCTGCCCCCTGCTCATCCCCGCGGATCTCGAGAAAACCCTGCATTTCACAATCCGGCTCACCGGCCCCGGGCGGCTGATGGTCAAAGACACCG
>CAIKKV010000370.1 GCA_903828035.1 uncultured bacterium | reverse complement strand
CACGCTGATGTGTTCCAGTTTTTCACCGCGGGCCGTGGCGGCGGCCATCACGCGGCAGAGGCCCGCGGCGATCGCTTCGGCGATTCCCGGAGCCGTGTAGCAGATATAGCCGCTGGGCTGGATCTGCCGTTGCCCGTTGACCACGGCAAAGAACTCCGGATGCTCCTTCGCACATTTTTCAAACGCGTACGGGTCGGATTGGGCAATGACGCTCATGAAATTAGCGTCGAAGGTTGGAGCGCCGCCCATCTCTTCGCGTTCGAATTGATTGTAATAATGAGCCCCCGTATTGAATCCGGCCCGCCCTTGCCAGATTCCAGCCTCGGCCGACTGGGCATAATAGCTGCCGGTCATGCGCTTGGCAAAAGCCGGGCGCACACTGAAGTCCGCCTCTTTAAACTCAAGATTGGGATTTGATGAAAACAGGGCGCCGAACTCCTTTTCAGGGCGCGCCCAGATCAGATCTGTATTTTTTTCTAGCAACCGCATCGCGCCGAACAAGGCCCCGGCAGGCCGTGCGCCAAAGAGGTATATATCCCGGCCTTTCCTCCTGACGGCAAATCCGTCCGAGCCCTCCAGCGCTTTCAGATCGCCGGGAAAGAACGACTCGGCCCAACGGCGGCCCACGAATAGCTTCACCTGCTCGCGGGCCGATGCGGCAGCCAGCACCCGCATCTCCTTGCCGCTGATCCTCCGCACCCAGTGCTGGATTTCACGGGCCGCCCGGATCTCCGGAAGCGCGGCATCCGGAGTCAGCACGATCTCACCGGGATAGGACTCGCATTTATTGGCTTCCGTAACCGGCCCTTTGTCTATGAGCTCGAGGCCCGCTCGACGAATGACGGGCGTGCGATAGTCCCGGCCGTCGCAATATTCGATCCGGATGAAAGCGGCATCGGATGGCATCTTGATAACAGGATTGGTCTTCTCGTTGTAATTATCGATCGAATCCGTGCGGAGCAGGTCCCTGTCATAAGCAAGAACCCGGCCGGGTGTCGAGCCTGCGGTATACCGGTAGGTCGCACCGGGCTCCACGGGGATCGGATCGGTCAGGATGTAACCTTGCGGGTCACACCGGAGAACAAGGCGCCCCTCCGCGTTTGTCTCCATCCGTGCCAGGCGGCGGGTGTTCCAGCCCGAAAAGTTATCGGCACCCGCGGCAAAATCGCCATTGATCACCAGATTTCCGTTGGTGATGGGGCGCAACTCGATCGCGCCAAGCGCGGGCGCTACCCCCTCGGGGTCGATAACCAGCTTAAGCAGCGCGCCGTCCCGCGGAGTCAGGAACTCGTGCGAATACGTCTTGCGACCGGGCTCCAAACGCTGCCAGTCCGCGCTGAATACGCCCTCGAAGGGAAGCAGCCCCTCGCCGTTGAAGATCCGCACTTCCCACGCCGCACGGGACCCGGCCTTCACGTCAGCCTCGAAGGCAAGCCTGTACCGGGTCAGCGGAGCCACCGCAAATTCCCGAACCGTGGTTTCAGCGGCAGAGGCCGTCACGGCAAGGGCGCCGAATAACACCCCCGCCAGCAGTACCGATTTATTTAACAAGCTGCGCCTCCCCCGGAACACCCCGAGCGCCACTACCGGATGATGAGGAGCGTGCCGCGTGAGCGCGCGACGACATATTGCAGGACGAACGTGCCGTTGGTTCCCGCTTGATAGCCGACCGGACCGCCGTCCACGCTGATCCTGCCGTTGGCCGATCCGGAATACTCAATATTGGTTGTCGGCGTGAGGCCCGTGAGCGAATCCGTGGTGACCACGAGCGCGATCCGACCACCGCCGCCGCCGCCGTGCACTCCAGCCACCCCGTTACCGCCATCCGCATTAAAGACGCCTGTGCCTTCCAACGCCTCACACTGCACATAAATACCGCCGCCCGATCCCCCTCCCCCGAAATCACCACCCCCTTTGGCGGTGATGGTGCCGTATAAAGCGATTCGACGCGCGGCTTCGATCCGTACAGACCCGCCGCCTCTTCCCCCACCTAAATTGTATGTTGTGCTGCCGCTTCCCGGTTGGATGGGCGCGTTGGTCGAGCCATAGGGCAAGCCGCCCGATGTCCCCGAATTATTGTCACCCCCCTTGCCTCCATAGCCCCCGCCCGCCGAGCGACTGGCATGAGCGCCTCCTTTTCCGGGACCCTGGCTTGTCGTGTATCCCCGGCCGATGGCATTAAATCCGCAATTGGTTGCGGTCAAAAGATCCCTCATGCGGAACAGCACCGATCCGCCATTCGTGCTATGTGAATAGGGATAGATCCAGGACTTTACGCCGATCACCATATCATTCGTCACGCTCACCAATCCGCCATAATCCGGAGTCCCGTTCGTGAAGCCGCCGTAAACGCTCAGGCTGCCCCCATTGGTCAGGATGATGCTCCCCCCACATTTCAGGGACACCAGCGATGCACCCAATTCCCCGCCAACGCCCAGCGCGCCGTTCGTCGCGATCGTGATGTTGTTATTAACGGTCAACTGGAATCCGCTCTCAGCCAAATCGACCGCGCAATTGCTGACGGTCAGGCTGTTGACCGTCCATGAAGTAAATCCGTACAGCCGGACATCCGTAAAAAGGTTGCTGGTCAGCGTTTGGGAAAGAAGCGTGGCGTCGGACAGATAGAGCGTTCCCTTGGCGGACTTCATCCACCACTGATCGGCGGTCCAGGTCGTACCCGTTCCCGGAGACGCGGAGAATTGAATCCCGGCCGAGTTGGCCAGGCTGTCGTATTGAACGGCAATCCGCCCGCCGCCGCCGCCGCCGCTGTTGACGCCGCCGTTGCCGCCATTGGCGCGCAAGACCCCGCTCGTGCTGCCGCTAAACGTGCCGCAGGTTATATAGATCGAGCCGCCGGATCCCCCGCCCACGCTGCTGGTGACGCCGGTGGCGCCGTTGGCGCTGATGAACCCGTTTACGGTCACCGTGCCGCCCGGCGCCTCGATCCGCACCGCGCCGCCGCCGCTGCCCCCGAACGTAACGTTTGTGCAGCCGCCGCCGCTGCCCGGAGCAAGCGGGGCATTCGTTACGCCATACGTAGCGCCGGGATAGCCGCCTGCGGGCCGGTATCCCCTGCCGCCCACTCCACCGTGCGAACCGCCTGCGCCGGAATCCGTGTTAAAGGTTCCCGATCCCACTCCGTTGGTGCCCAAATACCCTTTACCATCCGCATAAATGCCGCCGCCGGCCATCATCGAGAAATTCGTACAGCTCACATAAACGCGGTTGGACATGGCGCCGCTCGCAAAGGCGCCAGGCAGCGTAAACACACCGCCGCTGCCGATGGTGACGTTCGTGGCGTTCAGCTTCGTGGTCCAGTTGGTGAACGTCAGCACGGCATTCGTGATGGCGAACGAGCCCAGGCTGGCCGTCGCATTCGACACGACCACGTTCGTCGCCGGGGCGGCGCTGGCGTCGATCACGATGGCGTCTCCGTTACCCGGAATGCCCGAGGGCGTCCAGTTGGCGGCCGTAAACCAGTCGGTGTTCACGGATCCGTTCCATATCCGCGCGTCGCCCAGGGCGGCGGACGCCATGCCCAAAAAGGCCGCCACGAACATGATCCCCAACAGACCCTTCATCATCCACTCAAACCCCAGTTTATCGCGCATAACCTGCCTCCTCTGCTGTTGGCCAACCGATCTTTAAGCTAATTTTGATTTTTGACTGCTTTTCAAGCGGCCGATTGTGGACTCCCTGACAATCAACGCGGGCTCGATCCGGACCTGCACCGGCTTCGTTGTCGTCTCGCGCCGCTCAATGCTTTGGATGACGGATCCCGTCAGATGATCCACGATCCGCTCGAGTTGCGGATCGACCGTGGTCAGGGGAACGGCGGCGTACGCGCCTTCCCGCAACGCATCGAACCCGATGAGCGCCATATCCTCGGGAACCCGCAGTCCGGCCTCCAGCACCGCCCGCTGCGCGCCGATGGCGATGACGTCATTGTGGCACAAAACGGCGGTGGGACGGTTCTTCAGGCCCAGAAGCCCCTGCATCTGCTCATACCCGCTTTCCAACATTCCGCCCACGCTTTTGACGAGTGGTGTTTCCCCGGATTGCCGGATCCATTCCTCGGGACACGGGAGTCTGTTCTGCCGAAACGCGCTCCGGTAACCCTGGCAGCGAAGGTTCTCCCGCTCCGTTCTGCCGATGAAGCCAATCTTCCGATGTCCGCTTTCCAGCAGATGGGCCATGGCGAGGCCGGCGCCCTGGAAGTGATCCGGCCCGACCCAGTTCTCCGCGCAGGAGCCGATCCCGTAATAAACGACCGGCACACGGACCTGGCTAATCCGGTCCCGCTCCTCGGGGCGCGGCGAGACCGAGATGATCCCCTCCACCCGGCGGCTCTCCAGGCTGTCCACCGCGTTGAGGTATTCCTTCTGATCCCGGGCAGAAAAGAATACGCCGAAGTAATGGCCCGCGGTCAGCCGGACGTGGATCTCCTGGATCATGTTGCTGTAAAACGGGTCGTTGAAATGGCGCACAATGATCCCGATGCTGTGCGTGCGGCGGCTGACGAGATTGCGGGCCACGGCGTTGGGGCGGTAGCCCAGTTGGCGGGCGGCCTGCACAATCCGCTCCCGGGTCTCCATGCTCATGCGGCGCCGCCCCGCTCCCGGCGCCAGGGCGCGGGAAATGGTCGAATGCGAAACGCCCAGGCGGACGGCGAGGTCGCTGATCGTGATGGAGGGATGGGGAGTCATGCGGATATTTGGCCACACGTGTGGCCTTTGAGAGAATAAGTCAACGGAACCAATTCGAGCAAGAGAAAAAAGGCGCTTCCGGGTTT
>CAIKKV010000369.1 GCA_903828035.1 uncultured bacterium | reverse complement strand
TATTCACCCGGCCCTTTTCAGGAAATAATGAGAACCTTCGCTCACACCGGCAGCCACCCGGCTGCCTTAAATTCTTCATCGTGGCGGCGCCGCGGACATACGCCTCACACACACAGACCCGCATTTCTGCCCCGATCAACATGGTTAGTCTACACCATCCCCTGTCCCCCGCCAGTCACCAGTACTGGGGACAAGGTGGTTCACACGCCACGGCAGGCATGACTGCAATTCGAAGAGGATCCGAAATGCCTGAATTTGCGCAAAGAAGCGTTGTTCTGTATATTCGGCAATATGAGAAAAATGAACTTAAGCAGGACGATGAAAAAATGGGCGATGAGCCTGGTTTGCTTTATGATGGTTGCACAGGCGGGAGCGGAGTCGGTCTGGCTGACCGATCTGCCCAAGGCCCAGGCGAAAGCAAAAGAGGAAAACAAGCTTGTTTTGATGGATTTCACCGGCTCGGATTGGTGCGGATGGTGCATCAAGCTGAAGAAGGAGGTGTTTTCCAAACCCGCATTTGAGGCCTATGCCAAGAAGAACCTGGTTCTCGTCGAGGTCGATTTTCCGCGCACCAAAGCCCAGCCGAGCGCCCTGAAGAAGGCCAATGAGGCGTTGTCCAAAAAATACGCCATTGAAGGTTATCCCACCATTGTCGTGCTGGACAGCACCGGAATGAAACTGGGGACGCTGGAATACATGCCGGGCGGCCCCGACGTGTTCCTCGCCGAGCTGGACAAATTGAGGAAGAAATAATTCGCGATCCTGCTTGACCGGGGGGAGGGTGTCACTAGCATCTCGGACCCAGCGAGACATAGTTGGATCGATGAAAGCAATCCTAGCCTTGGAAGACGGCACAGTGTATCACGGCGAGGCCTTCGGCTCAGCAGCCACGGCCTGCGGTGAGGTCTGTTTTAACACCTCCATGACGGGGTACCAGGAAATTCTGACAGATCCCTCCTACAAGGGGCAGATCGTCACCATGACCTATCCCCTGATCGGAAACTATGGAGTCAACCGCCAGGATGTGGAGTCCTGGAAGCCGCATGTATCGGGATTTGTAGTTCGGGAATTGTCCCCTGTGGTCAGCAGTTGGCGAGCCGACGGCTCGCTGCAGGATTACATGATCGAGAACGGCATTCCCGGGATTCAAGGAATCGACACGCGGGCCTTGACCAAGAAACTCCGGGTGCGCGGCGCCATGAACGGGTTGATCTCCACAGAAGGATTGTGCGAGGAAGAGGCCGTCAGCAAGGCGGCGGCATGGCACGGCCTCGAGGGCGTTGATTACGTCAAGGAAGTCACTCATAAGGAACCATTTAACTGGGATGAGAAGGATCAGGATAGCGCCCAATTTCAACTGATCCACGGCCCTTCCACAAGCGATGCCAGAAACGTGCGCGCGGCCCTGCCCCCGGCGGATCTGCCGATCGTCGCCTACGATTTTGGGATGAAATACAATATTTTGAGGAGGCTGCGCCAGAGGGGATTCCGAGTGAAAGTTGTGCCCGCCTTCACCAACGCCGAGGCGGTTCTTCACGAAAAACCGGCCGGGGTGTTTTTATCCAACGGCCCGGGAGATCCCTCCGCCCTGGGATATGCAGTGGAAGCCATAAAAACCCTGATCGACAAAGGCGTCCCCATATTTGGCATCTGCCTGGGACACCAGGTATTGGGACAGGCTTTTGGAGGAAAAACGTTCAAATTGAAATTCGGTCATCG
>CAIKKV010000368.1 GCA_903828035.1 uncultured bacterium | reverse complement strand
GCCATCACCTCGGCGTTCCAGTCGCCGAACGGATAGGCCAGCCCGTCGACCACGCCCCCGCTCAGCGCCTCGAGCCGGCGGCGATCCTCCAGCACCTGGAGCAGCACCTGCTCGCTGGGAATCCGGGTCGGATAGGGATGCGAATAAAAATGGGCCGCCACCTCGTGGCCGGCATACAGGGATTTGACCTCCGCCTCGGTCACAACACCCTCGACCCCCACCCGGCTGCCGTTCAGGTTGAAGGTTCCCTTCAGGCCGTACCGGTTGAAAATCTCGACCAGCCGCCGGTCGTGCACGCGGCCGTCATCATAGCTGAACGTAACGGCATTAACCCGGCCCTCAGGCCACAGCGGAACGGAAATGGATTTCATCAAGCCCCCTGTTTAATTCGGCATGCTAGGCGTTTCCCCGCCCGTGTTCGATCTTTATTTACAACTCCACGCGCACCGTGCCGCCGGGCAGCGGAGGCAGCGGATGCCGGGGATCGTGCGTGCGGCCATCGACCCGCACACCCGGATGGCCGGTCCCGTACCGCACCTCGTAGCGCGTGCCGCGGAAAAGCCGGCTGGCGCTCTTCATGCCGATGGCGGGAACAATCCGCTCGGGGCGCGCATGCAGGCCGTCAAAATCGGGGCTCAACCCCGTCAGCCCGTTGTGCACCAGCCGCAGGGCCCAGGCCGCCGTGCCGGTCCACCAGCCGCTCCGGCAGGTGCCGTTGCGGTGGCGCGCCTCTTCCGTGAAGATGCAGTTGGTCAGCACATAGGGCTCGGCGCTGGAGCGGTCGCTCGGATTCGCCGCGCTATCGGGGATCATCTTCTTGAAATGCTCCCAGGTTTGATTGTACTGCCCCGCCTTCCAGAGGGCGTGCAGGAAGAAAATGAAGCCGTGGTTATAGACGGCCCCGTTTTCAAAGATGCCCGTCAGCTCGCCGCTGCACCGGCCGATTTCGGGATCGTACTTCGGGTAGGCGGGGTAGAAGAGCCGGAAGCCGTAGGGATGATTCAGGTATTTCGTCGTGGTGTCGATCAGGCCCGCCCAGCGCTCCTTCGGCGCCACGTCGCACAGGATCGACCACGACTGCGGGTTGATGTAGATCTTCCCGTACGTCTCGGACGGCGCGCCGTAGGGTCGGCCGCTGTCCGTGTAGCCGCGGATGTAATACTCGCCCGTCCAGGCCTTCTCCTCCATCGCCGCGCACAGCGCCTGGATGCGCTCGTCCACGTCGTAGTTCGGCTTGAGGTTGGCCGTCTGGGCGATCGTCTTCAGCTCGCGCAGGGCGCCCACCAGGCTCATGGTGACCATCGTGCTGTCGCCCTCGCCCCCCTTGCCCGGGCCGTCCAGTCCGTCGTTCCAGTCGGCAAACCGGATGCGCACCAGGCCGCGGCCGTTGCGGTCCTTAAACAAATAATCGAGCCCGCGGTTCATGTGCTCCCAGACCGTGGCCGGCGGGCCGTCCATGAAGGGCAGCTTCTCCTGCAGGAAATCGAAGTCGGCGGTTTCGCGCAGGTACGCCGCCGTCATGAGGGTCAGCCAGTAGGGCCCGTCGCTGTACTCCATCTTGTCCCAGTAGGGCTTCCAGGCGCGCACGCCGGCGCCGTCCTGCCGCTGCACGCTGAACACCTCGGACAGCCCCTCGCGCGCGCGGACGGGATCGAAGGTCGACATGCCCGCCGAATCCTGCAGCACGTCGCGGAATCCCTTTCGGTGGATCACGGCCAGCCGGTTCTGCACCTTGGCCCAGGAGTTGGCCAGCGAGTCGAGGGCCGGGGCCTCGCTCCGGATCCAGGCGGCGTCGCGCTCCTTGAGGCGCGCCGCGCAGACGCGCTGGAACTCGCGCTCGATGGCCGCATCGTTCAGGAACAGGCCGATCTGCTTGCGGATATGCTCCGGCCCGGAGGTGGTGGCTTTGAGGAAATGCACGGTGCGGGTCTCCCCCGGCTTGAGGGTGACCGGGATCTGCATGGCGAGGCAGGTCTGCCCCTCGTAGGCGTTCACGTTGCCGCACTTCCCCTCGGCGAGCGCGCGGGCGGAAAAGATGGTGCCCGGCTGCCCGAGGAACGAGGCGGGGGCCGTGTCGAACGTGGCAAACGGCTCGGAGCAGGCCAGGAAGGCGCTGTACCGGTCGTGCGGCAGCATGGGGGTCCCGTTGTGCACCCACACCGTGTTGAGCGCGGGCAGGTCGTGCCCCTGGATGTACATCGTGTTGGATGCATAAAACCGGTACATCGAAAGGCAGTAGCCGTTCAGGGTCAGCTGCACGTAGGCGAACAGGTCGCGCGTGAGGGGCTGGTCCGTCTCGTTGGTCAGGCGCACGGACCAGATCTCCATCGGCTCCTCGGCCGGCACGAAGATGCGCCAGCTGGCGCGCAGGCCGTTCTTCAGGCCGGACGCCTCCCAGTAGGCCGGATGGAAGTGAACCCGGTAGTCCTCCGGCGGCACGGTGGAGGGAAAGACAGCCGGCGACCACACCTCAGGCGCCTTCGGGGAGGACGCGTCGCGGATGGCGATCATGCGGGACGAGGGCGGCCCGCCCTCGGGCAGCACGCCCACATCCTGCCCCAGCTCGTTCCAGTAGCGGGCGTAGCCGTGGCCGAACTGGTCGATCTGGGTCATCTGCCGCTCGTTGACCAGGTAGACCTGCCAGGGGCGCGGGGTCCGGTGGTCGGTGAGCACAAAGCCGCAGGCGGGATCCTCGGGAGCAAAATGGCCGTAACGTGTCACGATGGGGTTCCTTCTTATTCAATTGTTAAACATCTGTCGGGCATGATCCGGTATTCGTAGGAAGGCGAGGTGATATCGGGTTTGCCGTCCGCCGTGACCCGCGCATGGATGCGGGCCATATGCAGGACGAACTCGCCCGTTTCCCGGTCTTCATACACCCTGAAATTGGACAGCATCACGCGCTCGGCGTCGCCAGGGTGGCGGTCGTCGATGACCCGCACCGACGCCCGGAGCAAACAGGCCTTCGCCTCATCCACCTCGGCGATCAGCAGCGGAAAGCGGGGCCTGTTGCCATCCGGATTCGTTGGCGAAATATTGCCGATCCAGTAAAGGCGGCCGGTGCGGGTGTTCCGGATCAGCCGCGAGCCCGAG
>CAIKKV010000367.1 GCA_903828035.1 uncultured bacterium | reverse complement strand
GGCGCCCGCCGAGCTGGATTCCGCGCCGCGGCCGCGCGCGCCCGGCGCGCCGGCTTCGTCGTTCGAGGACATGATGGAAAGCGGCGGCGGGAATGTCGACGACGATCTCGTGGCGCAGGCCATGCAGATCATCCGGGAGACCCGGCGCGCCTCCACGTCCGCGCTCCAGAGGCGTCTGAAAATCGGGTACACGCGCGCCGCGCGCATCATGGACCTGCTGGAAGACAGGGGCATTGTGGGGCCCACGCGGGGCTCCGAGGCCCGCGAGATCCTGATGGACCTGGATGGCGACATGGTGAACCAGGATGACACGGTCGAACCGGAGGGATGATGATGAAAAGCGTCGGACAAATCCTGCGCGAAGCCCGCGAAGCCAAGGGCCTGACGGTGGCCCAGGCCGCCGAGGGCACCCGATCCAAGAGCCAGACGATCCTCGCCCTGGAGCAGGACGATTTCTCCAAGTTCCCCGCGCCCATCTACACCCGCGGCTTCATCAAGCTCTATGCGGAGTTCCTGGGCCTCGATGCGCCCGGGCTGATCAGCCTTTTCCAGGCCCGGAATGCCGACGCCGACAAGCTGCACCGGCCGGCGTCGGTGCTGAAGCCCGGGGCGGCGCATCCGCCGCCGCCGCCCGCCGCCGTGACGCCCGAATTGGACCTGCCGCCTCCGGCCCCGGCGATCCCCGCCCCGGCCTCTCCTCCGGGGGTCGTTGCGCCGCCAAAGGTCGAAGCGCCCGAGCCGGAGCTGCCGTTTGACCGGCCGGCGCCGCGGCCCGCTCCGCCCCTCGAGCCGCCCAAGCTTGCCCCGAAACTGCCGGAAGCCCCGAAACAACCCGTCTCCCAGCCGGTTCCGGTGAGTTTTCCGGCGTTTGCGCCGCCGGCCCCGCCGCCTGTGGCAACCCCGGCACCCGCACCGGCCCCCGTGTCGGCGCCCGAGCCCGCGCCGATTGCCGCGCCGATTGCCGCCCCCGCGCCCCCGCGCCGGAAGGCCTCCGCGGTGAAGCCCGCGCCCAAGGCCGGGTCGTCCGATGAGTTTGCCCTGGATGTGAGGGAGAGCGTCACCTCGCAGACGGCGAGGGATCGGGCCGCCTCCATTTTCGCCCTGGCGCGCGCCTCCGCCGTGAGCCTTCCCTGGACGCGGATCCTGCCGCGCGCCGGCGCGGTTGCCGGCATCCTGCTTCTGGCGTGGCTGCTGCTCACGGTCAGCCGCGGCTGCATGCTTCGTCATGCGGCCCGGACGGCTCCGCCCGCGGAAGCGACGGTCACGCCCCCCCGCGGCCTTCCGGAGCCGCCTCCGCTCTATTTTCCCGGGAAGTTGAAATGAAGACGAAGACGGCACCCCCGTCCGGCGCCACAGTGGGAGTGATCAGCCTCGGATGCGCCAAGAACCTGGTCGATTCCGAGCATTTGATCGCCTCGCTCCTGCGGGCCGGGCTCACCCTGACGCCGGATCCCGAGAAGGCCGACCTTCTCCTGATCAACACCTGCGCCTTCATCCATGACGCGCGCGAGGAGGCGATCGACGCCGTCCTGGAAGCGTGCCGCCGCAAGGAAAAGGGCACCTGCCGCGGCGTGATCGTGACCGGCTGCCTGCCCCAGCGCTACCGGCAGCAGCTGGTGCGGGCGATTCCCGAAGCGGATGCCTTCCTGGGCCTCGACGCGCTTGATCGCGTGGGGGATATCGCCCTTCGGATCCTGCGCGGGGAAGGGCCGATCCGGGATATTCCCGAGACGGCGGAGCGGCTCTTCGAGCCGGGAAGCCGGCGGGTCGTTCTCAGCGGCGGGCCCTACGCCTACATCAAGATTGCCGAAGGCTGCGATCACCGGTGCGGCTTCTGCGCGATTCCCGGCATCCGCGGGCGGCACCGGTCCCGGTCGATCGACTCCCTGGCCGCCGAGGCCGAGGATCTGCTCGGGCGGGGGATTCGCGAGCTGAACCTGATTTCGCAGGACACGACCCACTACGGCCGCGATCGCTCGGACGGCGCCGACCTGCCGGCCCTGCTGCAGCGGCTCGGCCGCATCGGGGGCCGCTTCTGGATCCGCGTGCTTTACGGCTATCCGACCGGCATCACCGACCGGCTGCTGGAGACGATGGGAAGCATTCCGCAGGTCTGCCGCTACCTGGACGTGCCGGTGCAGCACTGCGATCCGGCGGTTTTGCGGGCCATGCGGCGCGGCGGGACGATCCGGGCCGTGGCGGAGCTGCCGGCCCGGGCGCGGGCGCGGCTGCCCGGCGTGACGCTGCGGACCACCTGCCTCGTGGGACATCCCGGGGAGACGGAGGCCGCCTTCGGCCGGCTGATGGCGTATGTGAAGGAGTCGTCCTTCGATCACCTGGGGGTCTTCGCCTTTTCACCCGAGGAGGGAACGCCGGCGGCGGGGCTGCGCTCCCGGCCGCGCGCGGCCACGGCGGAGCGGCGGCGCGAAGCGCTGCTGGATGCCCAGCAGGCGGTGCTGGACGCGCAGGCGCCGGCGCTGATCGGAAGCCGGGACGAGCTCCTGGTGGAAAAGGCGGCCGAGCGGCAAGGCGGCCGCGTGCAGGGCCGGACTCGCCGGCAGGCGCCCGAGGTGGACGGGCACACCCTGGTGGCGGGGGCGGGGCGGGCGAAGCCCGGGAATTGGCTTTCAATCAACTATTCGGCCCGGCGCGGCATCGACTGGCTGGCGGCGGGCGGGGAAGGCGGACCGACGCGATGATGCAGGAATGGAACATCAAGCCCCTGGCCAAGGCCTGCACGGGGTGCACCAAGGCGTTCGAGGACCGGCAGGAATACTACACGCGGCTTTCCGACAAGGAGGGCCATTACCTGCGTTCCGATTTTTGCTCCACCTGCTGGGCGGCCGAGGAAAAGGTGGAGCCCGGCTACAGCAACTGGAACGGCGTCTTCCGCATTCCCCCCTCCGAGCCCGACCGCAAGGTGCGCAAGGAGGCGGCCGAGACGATCCTGCGCGAGCTCATGGAGCAGGGCGATCCCGCGCGCGCGGAAATCATCTACATCCTGGCCATCATGCTGGAGCGCCAGCGCGTGCTGGTGGAGCGGAAGGTGGAGGACCGGGCCGACGGCTCGCGCCTCGTGATCTTCGCGCACCGGAAAACCGGCGAGGTGTTCCTGGTGCCCGATCCCGGCATCGTGGCCGAGCGGCTTGAAACCGTGCAGGACGCGGTCATGCACCTCCTGGCGCCCGACGCCGCGCCCCGGCCCGGGACTCCCGCCCCGACGGAGGAGGCTCCGGCGGCGCCCGTTGTTCCGGAGGCCGAGAGTGGAACTGGAGCTTAAGATCGTCGGCGGGCAGGTGGCCGACGGCACCGGGGCCCCCCTCAGGCAGGCCGATATTGGGATTGCCGGAGGCGTGATCGTCGACGAGGGCGACTTGAGCCGGGCGCCCGCCCGGCGCGTGATCGAGGCCGGCGGCCGCCTGGTCTGCCCCGGCTTCATCGACAGCCACTCCCACTCGGATTCCTACCTGCTTCTGGAGCCTTCGGCGCCCAGCAAGATTTTCCAGGGCGTGACCACCGAGGTGGTGGGCAACTGCGGCGCCTCGGCCGCGCCGCTGCTGGGAAGCGCCGCCCGGCTGCCGTCCGACTGGGAGAGCAAGTCGTATCCAGGCCGCTGGAGCACCATGGCGGAGTACCGGGCGCTCCTGGAGTCGGTCCGCCCCGCGGTCAACGTGGTGATGCTGGCGGGCCACGGAAAGCTGCGCGCCGCCGTCATGGGCTACGAGGGCCGGCCCGCCACGCCGGACGAGGTTCGCCGGATGGAGCACCTGCTCGACCGGGCGATGGAGGAGGGCGCGGCCGGGCTGAGCACCGGGCTCATCTACGCCCCCGGCATGTATGCGGAGCCCGGGGAAATCACCGCCCTGGCCGCGGTCGCGGCCAGGCGCCAGGGCATTTACACGACCCACATGCGCAGCGAGGGCGCCCGCCTGCTCGAGGCGCTGGATGAGACGCTGGCGGTCGCGCGCGCCTCGGGCGTGCGGGTCAGCGTGTCGCACCTGAAGACCTCGGGCCGCGCCAACTGGGGCCTTCTCGACGCCGCGCTGGAGAAGCTGAACGCGGCGCGCGCGGAGGGGATTTCCGTGGCGGCCGACCGGTATCCCTATATCGCTTCGAACACGGATCTGGATGTGATCCTCCCGAGCTGGGCCGCGGAAGGCGGCCGCGAGGCCGTGCTGGCGCGGCTGCGCAATCCGCTCACCCGCGCCCGGCTGCGCGCCGAGCTTCTGGAAAGCCGGCCGGAGACCTACTGGGGGACGATCGTGATCGGCTCGACCGCGCACCCCGACCATGCCGGGCTCCAGGGCAGGCCGCTGGAGGAGGCGGCGGAGATTTTGGGGCTCGAGCCGGTGGACGCCGCGCTGCGGCTGATCGATCGCGATGACTTGAGGACGGGCGCCTTTTTCTTCGGCATGAGCGAGCCGAACATGTGGCGAATCCTGGCGGAGCCATGGGTCATGATCGGAAGCGACGCCTCGATCCGCTCGCCCACCGGCGTGCTGAGCCAGGACTATCCGCATCCGCGGGCTTATGGAACATTTCCGCTCTTCCTGCGCGCCGCGCTGGATGGGAAGACGGTTCCGCTGGTGGAGGCGGTCCGGAAGATGACCTCGCTTCCCGCCGCGCATTTCCGCCTGGGCAACCGGGGCGTCCTGCGCCGGGGCGCGGCGGCGGACGTGGTGGTGGTGGACCCGGCCCGTGTGCGGGATGCGGCCACCTTCGCGGCGCCTCATGCGCTCGCGGAAGGAATCGACCTGGTCGTGGTCAACGGCGTCATCACCCTCGAGGGGGGCTCGTTCAGCGGGAATCGCGCGGGCCGGATTCTGGCGCCGTGACAATCGCCTCGCGCACCTGGTCGCGGATGGCCTCCACGGAAAGCCCTGCGGGCTGAACCGGCGGCAGGAACCGCACGGTGATCCGCGAGAAGAGGCGGGGAAAGCGGGCGCCCGGGGGCAGGGCCGCGAAGGACCCCATGATTGAAACAGGGACAACAGGCACATTCAGCTCCCGGCTGAGGATGGCGAAGGTGCGCTTGAACGGGCCCAGCTGGCCGTCGCGCGTGCGGGTGCCTTCCGGGAAGATCAGGAGGTTCCGCCCCGCCTTCAGCACGGCCGCCATCTGCTGGAGCGAGGTCTTCAAGTCGCGGTCGATATCCACCACGATCACGTTGTTCCCGTCCGCGAGCCGGCGCAGCCACGGCTTGCGCACATGTTTTTCCTTGGCGTAAAACCAGGTTAGGCGGAGGGTGGCCGGTTTAAGGAACAGGCACACCAGGAAGCCGTCCAAAAAGCTTTCGTGGTTCGGCGCCAGGATGAACGGGCCCGGGGGCAGCCGGTCCGCGCCTTCCGCTTTCAGGGTGAACCACCCGCGAAAGCCGAGCCGCCCGACGGCTTGCGTGGCCGTCAGCAGCCAGGAGGGCGGGTTGACGGGGCGGGCCGGGCAGTCGCGCAGGATGCGGCCCCAGTCGATCGATTCATGTTCGGCCCGCGTTTTGTGGGCCTCGATGTAGCCGGCCAGGGCCGACACGGTGGAGTGGTCGGCCAGGAGGTCTTCCGTTGCCGCCAGGCCGAAGGAGGCCTCCAGGAAAACCTGCAGGCTGATCCGGCCTAGAGAGTCGAGCCCGAGGTCCAGGTCGAGGTGGGAGTCCGGGTGCACGGGCCGGTCGGTTTCGCGGGCGAGAAAGTCGCGCAGGAGGGGGTAGGCCTCGCCGGCCGGCTCCGGGGCGCCCGCCTGGGTGGGGGCGGCTTTCCGCACGCAGCCCGGAAGCAGGTGGCGGCGGAGCTTGCCGAG
>CAIKKV010000366.1 GCA_903828035.1 uncultured bacterium | reverse complement strand
TTCCTCGACGTTCTCGAAGCCGGCTCGCAGAATGTTGGAAAGCACGGTCGGTTCGGCCCGGCAGTGTTCCAAGGCCTTTCCCACATCCCCCTCATCCATGGCCGCGCGAACCTTCTCCAGCAGCTCGCGGGGCATGATCCGGCTTTCGCGAATCTTGACATAGGAATCGATGCACAGGTATACGCCCGCGACCGAGGTGGCCAACAGCCCCAGCCAAAGGATCACGCCCAGAGAACCGCTGCTCTTGACGACGAGAATGAAATCGTTTAACCCGGAGCTTGTCGTCTCCTTCGCCGCCGCGGCCGCTTCTTCGACCGACATTTTTCCATCCCCGGCAGGCGCAGCCGCCGCCGGAGCCTTGGCCGGCGCAGCCGCCGCATCCTGTGCCCATGCGCTAAGCCCCGAAGCCAAATAAACGACCAGGAAGGCCGCCGCCATCATTCGAAACCCCTTGCTCTTCATCCTGCCGACTCCTTTCGATACTCCACTCGTGTTGATCATCACTCAATCCGCCTAGGGATTCGCCGTCTTCGCCTTTGCCTGAACGGCAAACTCGCTATCCGGAAAATCCCGTGCAACCTGTAGATAATACCCAGAGGCCCTGTCCCGTTCATTCAATTTTTCCAGGCATTCCGCGGTCCGAAACGCCGACTCGGCGGCCTCTTCCTTGAACTCCTTGAAATAGCGGGCGTTCCGCATAAAATCGTAAAGAGCCGCTTCGACATCACCCGACTCCAGCTTGGTCCTGCCACGGATCAGTTGGGCCTGGGCCGCCTCGCCACGGGTCCCCCCCTTGATCGCACCCTCCAAAAGCGGCATCACTTTGTCCTTGTTCCCCGCCGCCGCCAGCGAGAGCAGGTAGCCCGCCCGGACCGCATCGTCGCCCTGGGAGTCCTTGAAATCGGCCATCAGCGCTTCAAACGCCTCCACGGCTTTCGTCCATTCACCCTGACCGGCGTACGATTCCGCCAGCAGCTTTCGGGCTTTCATATCCCAACCCAGAAAGCGAAGGCCCTCGGCCAGCTTTTCCAGAACGGGGATCGCCTCGGCAAACTGTTTCTTCTGGACCAGTCCCTCCGCCTTCACGAGGTCGGCCGGCTGATCCATCACCACCTTGGTTCCCTTGGGATATTCCATGCGACCGGCCTGGGTGGTCAGATACACCACCCCCTCGCGGGTCACCCGGACCTCGGTGCCTTCCATCTTGCGCCCATCCGGAAGAATCACAACCGGATTGGCAGCCTGCACGCCGGCCATGGCCAGCAGCATCATTGCAAGTCCCGCAAGGAGGCTTTTCACTTGACCCCTCCCATCGACAGTTTCAGCATCGCCTCGGAGCGCCACTTGCGCACATCGGAAACGCCTTCGCCATTCGGAAATTCGGCAGTAAAACGATCGCTGTTTTCAATCACATCCTCCCACTTCCCGGCCTCCCGGAAAAGCGCGATGCTCTGATGCAACGCCTTTCGGAATAACGGGCGGATAACCGGATCATCTTTTTTGCCCAACAGCACAATGCGCTGATACGAGGCCAAGGCGCCGCTGGCATCGCCCATGGCCTTCTGAAGCTCGGCCAGCTCGATGGTGGCGCGTGTGATCAGCTGCTGGTCGGTGGCGCGCTGGAAAACATCCCGCAGGATCCCCATGGCTTCGTCGGATTTCCCTTCTTCCTTATACGCGTTTCCAAGCAGAAAACGGGCTTCAAAGAAAAGAGCGGAGCGCGGATACTTATCCACGAGTCGCTTGAGGCTCTCCACCGCATCGCCATATTTCTTGAGCTCCGACTGCGCCTTACCCAAGGCAAGCAGTCCCCGCTGCTCGCTGTCACTGCGGTTCGGCGATTCATCGGCGGGGGCTGCATCCAATTTCTCCACCATCTTTCGCAGGGCCAGGATGGCCATTTCATTAAAGCCGCGCTCCTGCATCAACAAACCGGCGCGAAGGAACTGGTCCGCGGGATATTTGCCGGAATCGCGAATCATCTCATCCAGCACATCCTTGGCCTTGCCGGGCTGCCCAATCTCAATCAGGCTGCGAATCATGGCCAGCTTGGCATTCTGTCCCGCATCCGACTGCGGATACTTCTGGGCCAATTCATCAAAAATGGCGGTCGCGTCGGCGGACTTGCCCTCGCCGAGAAGAATGGCCCCCATGCTGCTGAGGGCGGAAGGCGCCAGCGCCGAGCCCGGGAACTCATCCACAAACTTCCGGAACAACGTCACGGCTTCCTGGCGGGCTGGCGCCCCGTTCGGCCCCTGCTCCGCCATCATGGTCTTGCAGTGGGCGGTAAAGAACACCGCTTGCTGGTGAACATCCTCGTTCTTGCGCATGGCCTCGATCGACACGCCGTAGGGCCCGCCCTGATTGTCCAGCCAACCCGTCAATTCCTGGTAATTCGAGAAGGCATTCGTATAATCGCCCAGCTGACGGTAGGAATCCGCCAGGCAAAGCTTGGCCTGCGCCTTTTCGGAGCCGGCCTGGGCTTCGTCCAGATACAAGGAAAACCCTTCAATCGCCTTGGGAAACTTGCCGCTCAGATAGTAAGCCCAGCCGATCCGATTGACAGCCGGAAGAAACCGCTGCGTTTTCGAATACCGCTGGGCAATCCGCCGGTAATACTCGACGGCCCCTTCGTAATCCTGAACCTTCCACCGCTGCTCGCCGAGCATGAACAGGATATCGGGTGCGGAACCATGATCGGGAAACGAAACCAGGTACTGTTCATAAATAAACTGGTACATCTCCCGGTCCTGGGCTTCAAAATAGATCCGCCCCACGCGCAGGAAGCCTTGCGCGGCCGAGGGGTTTCCGGCGAACCGCTCGCCCATATACAACACCGTGGTCTTGACGCTCCGGACATCCTTCAACTGAACATCGCACTCCATCAGATTGGCCAGGGCGCCGATCGACTCCTCCCCTTCCGGCAAATCATTCAACGCCTTGACATACTGTTCAGCCGCCTTGGCATATTCCTTGCGGCCAAATAGACTGTGCCCTTCCTTGATGACCACCTTGGCAATTTTCTCGCGACCGCCCTTTTTAGCCTCAATCGTAATATCCTGCCCCGTCAGCGCCTTGAGCCGCTCCTTCAGCTGCGACACTTTTTCTCCGGATGTCGAGCTCCAGTCGCTGCCCGGATAACCGGCGAAGACGTTGTAATATTCCGTTAGCGCCTTCACGTACAACGCCACGGCCTGCTTG
>CAIKKV010000365.1 GCA_903828035.1 uncultured bacterium | reverse complement strand
GCTCGCGGGGACGCTCGCCCTCCAACGGGCACGGGGATGGCACCTGACTTTGCATCGCGGCTCGCGGGGACGCTCGCCCTCCAACGGGCACGGGGATGGCACCTGACTTTGCATCGCGGCTCGCGGGGACGCTCGCCCTCCAACTGGCTCTGGCTTTAGAAAGGGGGTTCCGAAGCCGAAGCGGATTTCCGCCGGTAGGCCAGAACGCCCAGGATCAACCCCGCATACCATACCGGCAGCACCCAGAGGGGCGGTCGGGGGATCGTGACCGAGGCATAGGGAATTGACGCCAGCAGGTCCAGCGCCTTGATGAGCACGGTGATGATGGCGAAGTTGGCGTAGTTGAAGACCTCGGCCAGCGGAAGCCAGAGCGAGCCAAACGCAAGCGAGAAGCTGCCGGTCAGCACGATCAGGAACGACGCCGGAATGGCGACCAGGTTCGCCACCAGGGCGATCAACGACACGGTTCCGAAGAAGTAGGCTGTCAGAGGCAGCGACGTGAACCACGCCGCCGCCGATAACGTGAGCGTGGCCCAGACGCCCTGCACGGCCCAATACGCCGCTTTCTTCCACGGCGGGATCAGTTCCCTTGCGATAAACGGATCGGGCTTCAGGAAGGCCGGTGTGGCTTTTGTCAGCAGCGGCGCCGCCAGCATCAGTCCGCCCACGAGGCAGAACGACAGGATGAACCCGCGATCCAGCACCTGCCACGGATCCAGCGCCACGATCAGCAGCGCCGCCCCGGCCAGGGCCGACGGGGCATCTTCCTTCCGCCCCGCCAGCGATGCCGCAAAATAGAGGCACGCCATGATGCACGCCCGCAACGCGCTGGCGGAGGCTCCTGTCCCCATGGTGTAAACGATCAGCAGGGGCGCGAGGACGGGGAACCACCAGACCCGGCTCACGCCGCCCAGGCGCAGCATGGAGGCCAGCAGCCAGGCGATCATCCCGACGTGCAGCCCGGATATAGCCACCACGTGGAACGTGCCAGTCGTCATGAAATCCTGCTTCAGCGCGGCCGGCAGCTGCATCCGAGTGCCGAGCGTCAGCGCGCTCAGCAAGCCGGAGGCATCGGGATGATCGGTGATGCCGAGCGAGAGGATCCGCCAGGCTTCCCGCCGCCGTTTCTCGCAGAACTGCCTGAGGGCGTGGCCCCGCTCCCGCGCTTGAAACCGGGCGCCATAGGGGCCGGCGCGCAGGGCTACAGGGTCGGTCGACACGACGAACCCCTCCACTTTCCACAGCTCGCCATAGGCCGGCGGCGGGACCGGCCGCGGCTTCACCCAGGTGACCATGAGCCGCCCCCGGCTGGTACGGGGCGGGGCGTTGGACTGGAGTTGCATGGTTTCAACCTGAAGCGGGAAGCGGATGGAGAAGGCACCGCCATTTTGAACCGGCGAGGGATCGCCGGTGACGATGCCCATGACGGTGATCCGCGAATCCCGCTGCGCGGGAAGCCACAAGCGCAGATCGGCTGGCGACACCGGAGCGGCGGCCAGCGAGGCGCATAGCGTCGCCACGCCGCCGGACAGGACCATCACGCCGAGGGAGATCAAGGGGAGCCGCGCGCGGAGCCGCCCCGTAAACAGGGCGGCCAGCAGCAGGAGCCATAATGGCGCCAGGCTGAAGAGCAGGAGGGCGGGCGGCGGACGGAAACCCAGGCCGAGGAGGGTTCCCGTCAAGACCGCTGCCGTCAGACCGATCAGGGGCCGCCGCCGCATTTAGCGGATCTGGCCCGCGCGCGCGAGGGAGAGCGCTTCCACGCTCTGGATCTCGGCAAACCCCTGGGAGCTGACCGGATTCAGGCCGGCGCTGGCTTCCATGGAGGAATCGGCTTCATTATACAGCGATGCCTTGCAGCCCGTCAGCGACTGGAACAGGATGTTGCCCTTGTAGAGGCCCACCGAGACCACGCCGGTGGCATGGTTGCTGAACACGCCGATGGCGGCGCGGGCAGCCTGGGTGACGGGATCGAAGTAGCGTCCGTCGTAGATCTGGTCGGCCACTAGCTTGGACAGATGCATGAACAGCAGCGTGGAGCGGCGGTCCATGGTCGCCTGGTAGACGAACCGCAGGGCGGCGCCCAGCAGCTCCATGCCCGGGGCCTCGTAGACGCCGCGGCTCTTGGTGCCGATGATCCGGTTTTCCAGCGCGTGCTTCATGCCGATGCCGTTGCGGCCGCCGATGCGGTTGGCCGTCACCATGGCGGCGATGGGGTCGACGTCCTGCCCGTTGATCTGGACGGTCCGCCCCTTTTCGAAGCGGATCGTGACGCTCTCGGTCTTGTCCGGCGCTTCCATCGGCCAGACGCCCATGGTGGGCTTGACGATGGTCATGGCCGTTTCGAGGCTTTCCAGGTCCTCGGCTTCGTGGGAGAGGCCGGCCAGGTTGGCGTCGGTGGAATACTTTTTCTTGCCGCCCACGGGCGCGGGGATGCCGTTCGCGGCGAGGTACTCCGCCATCTGCGTGCGGCCCGGGAACTGCTTGAGCAGGTCCGGATCGCGCCAGGGGGCGTAGACCTTCATGCCGGGCGCCAGCACGTTCGTGTAGCGCTCGAAGCGCATCTGGTCGTTGCCGCGGCCGGTGGCGCCGTGGGAGAGGACCGTGCAGCCGCGCTTCTGCAATTCGGGAACGAGCCCGCGAACGGTGACCGCGCGGGCGATGCCGGTGGAGTTCCAGTAGCCGCCGTCATACATGGCCTGCGCCTCGAGCACCTCGAAGCAGGCCTCGGCCATCGGCTTCTTCAGGTCGATGATGGCCGTTTCAACGCCGCAGGGGGCCATGCGCCGGCTGATATCCTGGATGTCGGCCTCGTCGGGCTGCCCCAGGTCGGCCGCGAATCCATGGACCGGCAGGCCGGACTCCACCATTTTCTTGCAGATGGTCCGGCTATCCAGGCCGCCCGATACACAGGCGCCGATTTTCTCGCGTTTCAAGTCAGCCAATTTCATGACAGTGTCTCCGGCTCAAGCTTCTTCGTCGCCATGGGGGCGTTCCACGCCATGGGCTTCGGCCACGGCGTCCTCGATGATTTCCAGCGCCTCGTCGATCTCCGTGTCCTTGACCGTCAGGGGCGGGAGGAAGCGGACCACCTTCTCGGCGGTCGCGAGGGCGATGAGCCCCATGCCGAGGAGGGATTCGACCAGCGCCTTGGCGGGCTGATCGAGCACGAGGCCCACCATGAGGCCGGCGCCGCGCACGGCCTTCACGTGCTCATACTTTCCGACGAGCGTTTCGAGGCCGGCCTTGAAGCGGGCGCCGGCTTCGGCCGCGCGGGCCACGAGGTTCTCCTCCTCGATCACGGCCAGCATGGCCAGGGAGGCGGCCGCGGAGACGGGGTTTCCGCCGAAGGTGCTGGCGTGCTTGCCGGGCTGGAAGACGTCGGCCACGGCGGCGGAGGCGACAATGGCGCCGAGGGGCAGGCCCGCGCCGAGGGACTTGGCCAGCGAGAACGCGTCGGGCTGGATGCCGGCGGCCTGGAAGCCGAACCAGTGGCCGGTGCGGCCGAGGCCGCACTGCACTTCGTCGCACAGCATCAGGATGCCCTTTTCCGTGCACAGCGCGCGGAGGCCCTGGAGGAAGGCGGGGTCGGCGGGGATGACGCCGCCTTCGCCCTGGACGGCCTCCACGAGGATGGCGGCCGTCTTGTCGGTGACGAGGGCCTTGACGGCGTCCAGGTCGTTGAAGGGGGCCTGCGCGAAGCCCTTGGGCATGGGCTCGAAGCCGGCCTGGTACTTGGCCTGCCCCGTGGCGGCCAGCGTGGCCAGCGTGCGGCCGTGGAACGAGTTGGACATGGAAATGACTTCGCTGCGGCCCTGGGGCTTGCCATGCAGGCGGGCGAGCTTGATGAGCGCCTCGTTCGCCTCCGCGCCCGAGTTGCAGAAGAAGCATTTGCTGCCGCTGCCCGCGAGGCCGGCCAGCTTTTCGGCCAGCCTGGCCTGCGCCTCGGTGTAGAAGAGGTTGGACACATGCATCAGCGTGCCGGCCTGCTCCCGGATGGCGGCCACGACCCTGGGGTGGCAGTGCCCGGTGTTGAGGGTGGCGATGCCCGAGCTGAAGTCGAGGTAGACGTGGCCGTCCGCATCCCACACGCGGGTGCCCTTGCCCTTGACGAGCACCAGGCTCGGCGAATAGGTGGGGATGACGAACTGCGAATAAAGCTGGGCGGTCTGTTCAGTCTTAGTCATTTTGAATGATCTCCGTGCCGACGCCGGCGTCTGTGTAGATTTCAAGCAGCAGCGAGTGGGGAAGGCGCCCGTCGATCAGATGCACCTTGCGGACGCCCGATTGCAGGGCGTTCACGGCGCTCCGGATCTTCGGCAGCATGCCGCCGTCGATGACGCCCTCCTTGACCAGTCCATCCACGTCCCGCACGCGCAGGGTGGAAATGATGGAGTTCTCGTCCCCGGGGTCGCGCAGGAGGCCCGGCACGTCCGACAGGTAAGCCAGTTTTCGCGCCTTGAGCGCCATGGCTACGGCCGCGGCCGCGTCATCGGCGTGTAAGTTGTACAGGTGGCCGTCGGGGCCTTTCCCGATCGGGCTGATGACGGGAATTTCGCCGGCAGTGAAGCAGGCCTGCAGGGGCGCCAGGTCGACGGACTGGATGTCGCCCACGAAGCCCCAGTCGAGCGTTTTGCCGGTTGTGCTGTCGGTTTCGACCCGCTTGATCACCCGGAAGATCGTTTCGCCGGGGACGCCACGGGCGCGGGCGCCCTTGTCCTTGAGGCTGTTGACGATCTCGGGGTTGATGACGGCCTGGATGACTTCGTGAACGATGGCCATGGCGGCCGCATCGGTCACCCGCAGGCCCTTGACGAACGTCGCCTGCAGGCCGGACTCCTTCATGCGCCGGGAGATGGCCTTGCCGCCGCCGTGAACGATGACGGGCCGCATGCCCACGCAGCTCATGAAGGTGAGGTCGGTGAGGATGTTGTCGCTGTTCTTCTTTTCCTCCATCGTGCTTCCGCCGTACTTCACGACCACCGCGGAGTCGCGGAAGGACTGGATGTAGGGAAGGGCCTCGATGAGGGTGTGGGCTTTGGCGATGATTGTTTTCATATCAGGTCGTGTAGGAGCCGTTGATCTTCACATACTCCTCGGAGCAGTCGCACGTGAGCATGGTGTGCGAGGCGGTCCCCTGGTGGAGCGAGACGGTCAGCGTGAACGTCTTCTGTTTGAGAATAGACTCGAGCACCGCGAGCGAAAAGCCCGGGGCCCGGACGCCGCGGCGGACGGCGAGCTTGCCGTCGTAGGCGACGTCGACCTTGTCCGGGTCGATCGGGGCGCCGGAGTAGCCGGCGGCGCACAGGACGCGGCCCCAGTTGGGGTCGCCGCCGAACCAGGAGGTCTTGACGAGAAGGGAGTTGCAGATGGCCCGGGCGACCTTGCGGGCGTCGGCGGGGCCGCGGGCGCCCGCGACCGTGACCGTGACGCACTTGGTGGCGCCTTCCCCGTCGCACACCACGCGGCGCGCGAGGTCGAGGGTGATCTGCTTGAGAGCGGCCAGGAAAACGGGCCAATCCTTATGGCGCGGCGAAAGCGGCTTGTTCTTGGCGGCGCCATTGGCCAGCAGGATGACCGTGTCGTTCGTGCTCATGTCGCCGTCGATGGAGATGCGGTTGAAGCTGAGGCCGACGGCCTCGCGCAGCGCGGCGCGCAGGGCGGGCAGGGTGAGGGCGGCGTCGGTCGTGAGGAAGCACAGCATGGTGGCCATGTTGGGCTCGATCATGCCGGCGCCCTTGCACATGCCTCCGAGGGTGACGGGGCGGCCGTCGACCTTGAAGCGCAGCGCGACCTGCTTGTCGACCGTATCGGTGGTCATGATGGCCCGGGCCGCGGCATCGCCGCCCTGGGGGGAGAGCGCGGCGGCGGCGGCCGGCAGGGCGGCCGTCAGCTTGTCCACGGGGAGCGGGACGCCGATGGTGCCGGTGGAGCAGACGAGGACATCGGCGGGGGGCAGGGCCAGCGCGGCGGCGGCGGCGCGGGCCGTGGCCTCCGCGTCGCGCAGGCCCCGGGGGCCGGTGCAGGCATTGGCGTTGCCGCTGTTGATGACGATGGCCTGGGCGCGGCCGCGGCGGAGGCGGGCCTGGCAGAGGCGGACGGGGGCGGCCTTGACGCGGTTGGTGGTGAAGAGCCCGGCGGCGATGGCCGGCTGGTCGGCCACGAGAAGCGCCACGTCGTTGCGGCCGGGGTACTTGATTCCGGCGGCGGCGGCGGAAGCCCGGAAGCCGGCCGGGGCGGTGACGCCCCCTTCAATTTCCTGAATTTTAGTGGACATGGAAGCTCCTGTTCCGGGCTCTGGCACGAAAGGGAGAGTATCGGGAAATCCGGTGAAAAGTCGAACGAAAAATGGAGTGCGCGGGGCAAAAAAAAAGGCCCCGGAAGATCCGGGGCCTTTCGCGGGGAGCCTGTCCTAGCGCTTCGAGAACTGGAAGCGGGCGCGGGCGCCGGGCTGACCGTACTTCTTACGTTCCTTCATACGCGGATCGCGGGTGAGGCAGCCGCTCTCCTTGAGCACCTTGCGGTTGGAGGCATCGGCCACGCACAGGGCGCGGGAGATGGCATGGCGCAGGGCGCCGGCCTGGCCGGTGACGCCGCCGCCGGTGAGCTCGGCGCGAAGATCGAACCGCACGAGCGTGTCGGTGGCTTTCATCGGCTGCTGGATGTAGTTGATCACAGCCTCGGTGCAAAAATACTGCTCGGGTGTGCGCGCGTTGACTTTCCACTTGCCGGTGCCCGGCACGAGGTGCACGCGGGCGACAGCCGTCTTGCGGCGTCCGGTGGCGCTGAACTCTGTCACTTTATCGGCCACGGTCATGTCTCCTTACTTCGATTAAACAGCCTTCGGCGCCTGGGCGGCGTGGGGATGCGCGGTTCCGGAATACACCTTGAGGCGCTTGAACATGTCGGCGGCGATGTTGTTTTTGGGCAACATGCCTTTGACGGCGGATTCGACCATGCGCTCCGGATGACGCTCGCGCATCATGGGAACCGTGGTGCGGCGCAATCCGTGCCGGAAGCCGGTATAGCGCTCGTAGACCTTGGTGTCTTCCTTGCGGCCGGTCAGCAACACCTTCTTGGCGTTGATCACGATCACAAAGTCCCCCGTATCCATGTAGGGGGTGAACGTCGGCTTGTTACGGCCGCGTAGCATGTTGGCAATCTGCACGGCCATACGGCCGAGCGGTTTGTTGGCGGCATCAACCAGGACCCAGTCCCGTTTGATATCTTTTTCAAGCGGCACAAATGTTTTCATGCGTGACAATTCCCTTGCTGAACAATGAACGGTAAAATCTATCTGAATCACCCTGCCTGTGTCAACTGCATTTTGCCGAATTTAACCGGGCGGGGGGGTTGACGGGGCCGGGAGGGTGGCGGACTTGGCTGGGGCGGGGGCGGATTTGGCCGGCGCGGGGGCGGCGGGGGCGGCCGGCTTTTTCTGCTCCAGCTTCTGCTTGATCTTGGCCAGGCGAGCCTCCTCATCGGACGGATCGGCCAGCTTGCTGTTGGACCAGCCCCGCTGCCACAGGCCGACGGCGTCGATGGCGTTGCGGCGGCGGAGGGCGTCCGAGCGGATATCCTCGGGCGTGTCCAGGACGTAGGGGGTGATGAAGACGACCACCTCCTCGCGTTTGTTCTGGCGGGTGGTGTCGCGGAAGGGGATGCCGAGAATCGGAATGTCGCCCAGGAACGGGATTTTGACGACGGTGTTGTTTTCGGTCTTTTTGGTCAGGCCGCCGAGCATGATCGTGTCGCCGCTGGTCACGGCGATGGAGGCGCTCATTTTTCGGCGCGAGAGAACCGGCCAGACGCCCTGGTTGGGGATGGCCTGCTTCTGGTCGGCATCCTCGGTCTTCTGCTCGATTTCCATGACCACGAACTTGTTCTTGTTGATGCGGGGGGTGACCGAGAGGGTGGTGCCGACCGCGATGCGATCCACGTCTTCGACATACTGGACGCCGCCATCGACGCTGGTGACGGGTTTCTGCCCCTTGTAGAAATAGAAGTCCGAGGAGATGTCGATTTCGGCCTTCTTGTTGTCGGTCGTCAGGATGACGGGCGAGGAGATGACGCGGACCCGGCTGTCACTGGCCGTGAGCTTGATGACGGCGTCCACATTGAAGTCGAAGAACGTCATGTAGTAGGTGAGGGAGCCGGGGAAGGCCCCGGGCGTGTTCAGGGCGTTGATGGGGGTTCCGGCGCCCAGGCCCGTGCCGCCGGTGAAGGCGAACAGGGGCTTCTTGGTTCCGTTGTCCTTCTGCTCGAAGGCGGTCATCGAGCGCTGGAGCCAGTCCACGCCCGTTTCCGACGTCTTGTCGAGCGTGACGCCGATGATGATGGCTTCGATCAGCACCTGGGACAGCATGATGTCCATGTCCTTGATCACGTCCTCGATGGCGGCCATATCGCCCTTGCTGGCCATGATGATGACGGCGTTGGACCGCTTGTCGGACAGGATCTTGACGTTGGACGCGCTCAGCTCTCCGACGCTGGATTTGACGGGGGCGGCGGCTCCCGCTCCGGCCGCGGCGGCGGCCCGCTGCGCCTGCATCTGGCGGACGTACTCGCTCAGTTCGGAGCTGCGCTCGGTTGACGCGGCGTCGCTCCCCATCGCTTTGGCGGCCGCCGGCACGGCGCCGGGGGTGGCCGAGGCGGCATCCTTGGAGGCGCCGATCAGCTTGCTGAGCATGCCTTCCACCTCGGTCGCATCGGCGTATTCCAGGCGGAAGACCTTGACGATGACGTCGGGCTCGACGCCGATATCGATGGCTTCCACGATCTTGGTGAAGAACTCCATGTTTTCGGGGCGGGTGATGATGATCAGGATGTTGGCGCGGTCGTCGGCGACCAGCTTGACGTGGCCCTGGATCAGGTCGCGCTTGGGCTCGCCCTCGGTTGTCGTGACGGTCCGGGTCGGGGTCGCGCTGGCGCCGGTGGCGCGGATGACTCCCGGCGGGCCCGTAAAGGAGGGGCGCACGACGGCAGGCGTCGCCTTCTGCTGCTGGGCTTCCGTCTCGGCGATGATTTCGGCCAGGCGGGCCTTGATGTCCGAGGCCTTGGCATGCGCGACCTGGATGATGTGGAGCTCCTCCTTCATCTCGACCGGCTGGTCGATGAGGGCGAGGAGCTGCTTGACCCGCTCGAGGTTCGACTGGGTGTCGGTGACGAGCAGGCTGTTGATGCGGATGAGGGCCTGGATGTTGGCGTACGGATGGACGACGGTGGCGATGGCGGCCTGGGCGTCGGTGACCTCGATATGCTTGAGCGGGATGATTTCGCTGATCAGGTAGTTGCCGTCCTTGAGCGCCTCGTCCTGGCTGGTGCGGAGCGGCTGGGCCTCCTGGCGGGCGGTGTTGATCGGGACGACCTTGACGAACATCTCGCCCTCATTGACGAGCGCGATGTTGTTCATGGCCAGGACGGCCTCGATGGCGGCGATGGCCTGGGGAACGGTGACCCGCTTCTCGATGCGCAGGGTGATGTTGACCTTGACGCCCGGCGCCATCAGGATGGTGCGGCCGGTCAGCTCGGAATAGCGGTCCAGCACCATTTCAAGGGGCGTGTCGCTGAACTTGAGGGAGAGCATCTTGTCCCCGCTCTCCGGGGCGGGCGAGGCGGCGGCCGGCTCATCGGCGGCCGCTTCCGCGGCGTTCGCGGCAACCGCCTCCGTTTTGGGCGGCGCGGCCTGGCGGAGGGGGCGGACCATCTGGGGCAGCCTGGGGGGCGCCTGGGGGGCGGGTGGATTCTGTGCGGAGGCGAGCGGCGAAAGAGCCGCCAGGAGGGCGGCCAGCGCCGCGAGGAACATGCGTTTCCCGTGCATCATACGGATCCTTATGCTTGGCTACTCCGACGCCTTCCGGCGCACGTACGAGCAGTTGATGGTGAATGTTCCCTTGAGCAGGCCCTTGTTCTCGGACTTGATGTAGAGCTGGCTGATATCGAGCATACCATGATCCTGCTGGAGGGCAAACAGGAAATGGGTCAGCGCGTCGAGGGAGCCCTCCCAGTTGCATTTGATGTCCAGCGAGCCCAGGCCGCCATGGCGGCGCTCCTTCTGCGGCTCCCGCCGGGTCAGGACCAGGCTGTTCGAGGTGGCCACGTTCTCGACTTTGATCAGCATGTCGGCCGTGACGTCCTGCGTCTCGGGGAAGCTGGAAAGCGTTTTCAGGGATTCGTCCAGCTTGCCCTGCCAGACGGATTTCTGGTTCAGCATCTTGGTTTCGCTGTCCAGGTCGGCCCGGAGGGTCTCCTGGCGATCCAGCTTTTCCCGGGCGGCGGCCAGGCGGGGGGCGGCGAAGAAGTACCAGGTGGGGAGAAACAGGAGCACCACGCTGGTGATCCAGGCCAACATCATTTCGCGAAGGGTCAGTTTCACTCCGCGACCTCCTGCAGGGCGATGGCGATCCGGAAGGTCTCCCGGTTCCGGGAGCGGACGGGCCCCTGAAGCTCGGTGCCGTGGAAGAGGAGGGAGGCGTCGAGGGCCTTCTTGAAGTCATAGACCGCCTGGGACGCCGGCGCTTCGCCCGACAGGGCCACGGCTTTTCCCTTTTCGAAGGTGACCTGGTTCAGCTCGATCCCCTCGGGCATGAGCGAGGTGAGCTCGCGGAGGCATTCCAGGGCCGAGTGGGAGATGTCGCCGTAGAGGCTGAGGGCCTGGACGCGCCGCCGCGCATCGCGCACGTCCTGGGCGGCGGGCTTGACGGCGGCCAGCTGCTTTTCGAGCCGGGCCAGGTTCCGGCTCTGCACCTCCTGCCACGCGAGGATGCCGCCGAGGGCGAGAAGCCAAAGGACGAGGACGGCGGCCGAGGCCAACACCAGGCCATGCTTGATGCGGCGGTTTTTCTCCTCGAGGCGCCAGGCGTCCGGGACGAGGTCGAGCCGGGCGCCGGTTCCGCTGTCTTCCTGCCGGGCCACGCCTTCGCTCAGCGAGCCGAGCGAGTCGAGCGCTTCCTGCCGGATAGGCCAGCCGCCGGCGTTGGCCAGGGCGGCCGGCAGGGTGGCCGGGGCCTCGGGGCCTATCCAGATGATGAACTCGGCGAGGGGCTTGGCTCCGTGCTCCACCTCCAGGGCCGTCATGGCCGAGACGGTTTCCTCGGCGATGTCCTGGGCGAAATCCTCCTGCGAAAGCCCTTCCAGCAGGCCATGCGACCGCACCAGGACCGGCACGCCGTCGTCCGTCACCAGGAGGTCGCACGACTGGTTTTCGGCAATCAGGAGAACCCGTCGGCCGGGCTCGTTGAGGGCGGGCCGGCGGCGCAGGATCGCCCACCAGCCGGGCGTGCTGAGGGTCAGGCGGTCGACCAGCAGCTTGCGGTGGCGCAGGGCCGTGCCGACCGAGTCGACGATCGTTTTCTGGACAATGGCGATCAGGACGCGCGTGGAGGACTCGCCCTTGTCCAGCACTTCATAGGAATAGGCCACGCTTTCGGGCGGGAAGGGGGAGAGCGCGTCGATCTGCAGCTCCACCATGCCGGCGAGCTCGCGCGGATCGGTGGCGGGAAGGACAACCACCCGCTGGATGGCGCAGGATCCGGGCAGGACCAGCGTCGCGTGCCGGCCGGCCATCGCATGCACGACGGCGTTCAGGGCCGAGGCGATTTCCGGGGTCGGCTGGGCCATGGAGCGGACCGGGTCCGATCCGGCCGGAAGGGCTTCCCTGCCGGACGCGTCGAGCTCCCATCCGTCGCGCCCCTGGCGCAGGCGCGTCCACTCGATCGCTCCGCCGCGCAGCGCGATGACTTGATTTTCCGGCTTGCCCATCCGACTCCTTACAAGGCCGTTTCCTCCTGCCAGCGCAGGATCCGGAACGAGCCCTTATCCTGCTCCGCAATGCACGAGACGGTCCACGTCACATCCCCGACGCGGCCGACGCTGACGATGCGAATGATCTGCGACTGAGTGGTTATACGATCTTTCAGCCGGTTTCTCAAGTCCGGATAATCGGAAAAGCGATTGAAGAAATCCTCGGCATTCTTATAGGAGGTGTCTTCGTCGGGGAACTCCGGATCGCCTTCCCGTTCCCGGATGATCTCCTCGGCCAGCGGCTGGTCGATATCCATCGAGATGGCCTTGAGCACATCGAGCGAGGCGGCGTTGATGTTCACCTGGCGGCTTCCGAAGGTGGTCAGCAGGCCGGCGATCCCCTTGATCGTCTTGATTTCGTTGGTTTCGCCCCTTCCCCCGGGGGGTTCCAGCACCCCTCCGTAATAATAGGTGTTGGTAAACCCCCGGATGAGGAGGAGTTCGTCCACCGTGTCCAGCGGCCCGTTTTTCGCCCGGTAGGGCTTGTCCAGCTTGAGGTAGTAGTCGTCGCTTTCCGCCCCGTCCGGATGCAGCACGTCGTCCGCGTCGATCCAGTCCATGAATGCGTCGTAGAGCTGGGGCCACTCCTCTTCGGGAATGCCGCCCAGGTCGAAGATGCCCTCCCAGTCCGCCGGGGTTTTCAGCTCGTTCACGTTGATGAGGGAGGGCTCGGGCACGATGGTGATGCTGAGCTCGCCATCCCCCAGCATTTCCGTGGTGTGCACCACGTTCAGGCCTTCCTTGAGCCGCCTGGCCTGGTCGTACCAGCTTTTGTCGGCATGCGTGTCGTCGGAGTTGACGGGGTTGATTTCCGCGCTTTGCGCCAGCAGGAAACGGGCCTTGTCGATCCCCGACTGCGCCAGCTGCTCCGCCTTGAGGCGCTGCCGGTAATAGCTGGCGATCCGGGACTCCAGCTTCATTTCAAAGGCGAAGGAGCCGATCATCAGCGACAGCAGGGCGATGACCCAGAGCGCGATGATCAGGGCGGAACCGGAGCGGCGGCGAAAATGGGAGGGGGCTCGGCTCATGGGGCGGTCACCAGGAAAGGGGGGCTATGGGGATGTCGACCAGCCGCTCGACCTTGAGCGGCTCGCTGCCGGCCTCCCCCGATTTCAGATACAGGCTGAGATGAAGATGGAGCGGGATGCTGTTGGTCTTCTCCCAGTCTTCCTCCCAGTCGATGTCGCCGCCGACGTCGACGTTCGTGCTGACCTCGCAGTCGAAGCCCTCCACGGCCGAGGAGACAAAGAAGAACGGCGCATCCTTTTCGGGGTCGAACTCATCCGGCTGGCCGAACGGCCGCCACGCCTTGACCGCCGCGCAGGAGCGGCCCTTGTCGTCGTCCGCCACCGTGAACACCACGCGGTGGAGGGAGGAGACCTCCTGCGAGTCCGGGTCGAGCAGGGCGGAGCCCGTCTTCACCCAGCTGATCGAATCGCGGGCGCCCGGCCCGCTGCCTTCGTTTTCCAGCCAGAAGCCGTAGGTGGCGGCGCCCTGGTTGCCGGGCTTCTTGTAGTAGCTCGAGCGGAGGCCCGAGACGAGCTGGTCCAGGATGGCGTCGGCGTGATTCAGGTCGGCCGCGGCGGAGGTGCCGTCGCGCCAGGCGCGGGAGATATTGGAAAACGTCAGCACGATGACGGTCATCGCCAGGACCAGGATGGTCACGGCGACCGTGATTTCCAGAAGGGTGAAGCCGGCGCGGCGGGAGTCGCTCATAGGCTCCTCGTCTCCCCCTCAAGGTCGTTGGTGTAGTAGAGATACCGGATGGTTTCCTCGCAGGTGTTGCTGCCGGTGCCTTCCCAGCTGACCCGGTTGTGGAGCAGATAAAGGCCGGTATCCTCGTAGTCGGCGGGCGACTCCGCCGTGCGGGTGAAGGTGAAGCCGGGGAGGATTTCGGTGTCGGGCACCTCCTTGTTGGCCAGCTCGCCGTCCACTTCGATGATCGGGAACTTCAGCTCGGCCAGCTCCAGGGCGTAGCGGGCCTTGTGATAGGTCTTGGAGGTGGTCACCAGGGCCAGGCAGCGGGAGGTGGCGGTGGAGAGGGCGGCCACGCCGAAGCCGATGATGGCCAGGGCCAGGACGACTTCGAGCAGGGTGAGGCCGCGCCGGTTATTTTTCCTCATGCGTGGCGTCTCCCAGGAAGTCGACCAGGATGACCGATTCGGTCCCGTCCTCGTCGGCCAGCACCACTTCGTAGGGCGGGCAGGTGCCGTTGCTCTTGTACGTGATGCGGACGGCGCCTTCCTCCGTTTGGAGCCCGTCGTGGATCGACAGGCTTTTGACCTTCACGCCTTCGAGGTCGCGCGCCAGGCTGCGGGAGGGCAGGGGCTCGGCGGGGGCTTTTGCGGGAGGGGGCTCGTCCAGGGGGGGGAGTTTGTGCGGGGCATCGTTGGAGAGGGCTTCGACCTGGTCCCGGGTGTAGATGGCCTCCGAGCTGCGCCGCGGGGCGGGCCCTTCCTCCACGGCGACGTGGCCGCTGCCGAGGGTCAGGATCAGGTTCATGGATTGCTGGCGGGAGACCGACATGGTCCGCGCGTACCGGCCGCAGCTCATGACCGTCCGGGTGGCCTGCCGCAGGCGCTGGCCCTTGAGGGAGTTCACGAAGGAAGGCGTGGCAATGGCGGCGACGAATCCGATGATCACCGCCACCAGCAGAACCTCGATCAGCGTGAAGCCGCGATTAGTTCGTAACGTCATCCTCATTGCCCATCACGTTATCGGGGCCCGGGGAGGCGATCTTGTACGACCCGTCCGACTGGTTGGGCGTATAGCTGAAATCCTGACCCCAGCCGTCTTTCGGAACCGATTTGGCATTCTTGATATAGGGAAGCAGATCCGTGAGCGCATTGGGCAGCTTGGCGCTGTGATCGAGCATGTAGGAGTCGATCGAGGTGTCGAGCGTTTTGATGGTGCCGCGGGTGGCGTTGATCTGGGCCTTGGCGAGGTTTGAGCCGAGCCGGGGAACGGCCACGTCCGCCAGGATTCCAATGATGACCACGACCAGCATGATTTCGATGAGGGTGAAGCCGGAGCGGCGGGAGGAGCGGGTTGTCATAGTTGATTCCTTTTGGTTCTGATCACTGTCAATTATGCGCTTTCCGGGACGCGGTTGCAAGGTTCTTCGGGCCCGGGGGCCGCCCGCCGGCTAGCCGCCCAGCCCGCTGGTCATCTCGAACACGGCCATGAGCATGGAGATGGCCACGAACCCGACCAGGGCGGCGATGACCACGATCATGATGGGCTCCAGCAGGGTGGTGAAGATCTTGATGCTCCGGTCGAGCTCCCGCTCGTAGCGGTTGGCGATGTGGAGGAGCGAGCCGGAGACGTCGCCCGTCTGCTCGCCGACCGCCAGCATGTCGGTGATCATGGGCGGGAAGATGCCGCCGGCGGCCAGGGGGCGCGAGATGGTGGTGCCGTCGGTCACCTTCTCGCGGGCGTTGTGGATTTCCTGGGCCAGCACGGCGTTTCCGATAATGCGCTCGACGATGGCCAGCGACTGGAGGACGGGCACGCCGTTGGAGAGCAGGGTGCTGAGGGTGCGGGCGAACTGGGCGAAGGCGCTGGCCTGCACGATGCCGTGGATGATCGGCAGCTTGAGCTGGGTTTTATGCCACCACAGGCGGCCCTTCGCGGTGGCCAGGTACTGGCGGGCCATCACGACCCCGATGCCGATCAGCGCGAGGATCAGGAGCCCGTAGTGCTTGCACAGCATGCTGAACCAGATGAGCATGCGCGTGGGCAGCGGAAGGGTGCCCTTCAGCTCCTGGAAGATGATGGCGAACCGGGGGATCACGAAGACCATGGAAAAGATCAGGGTGCCCATGCCCATCAGCAGCACGATGGAGGGATAGACCAGAGCCATGGAGACCTTTTCCTTGATCTCCTGGATCCGCTCGTAGTGCGTCACCAGCCGCTCGAGCACCTCGGTCAGCGTGCCGCTGGCTTCGCCCGCCTGGATCATCGAGATGAAGAAGGAGGGGAAGGAGTCGGGGTACTGGGCCAGCGCGTCGGAGAGCGAGAGGCCGCGGTTGATGGAGTCGCGGATATCGGCGATGAGCAGGTTTTCCTCGCCATCATTCCCCCGGCGGGCCAGCGTGTTGAGCGCCTGGCTCAGCTTCATGCCGGAGGAGAGCAGGTCGGCCAGCTCGCGGGCGAAGATCAGCATCTCGTTCGTTTTGAACTTCCGCTTGCGGGCGGGGGGCGTGAACCGCAGGAGCCGGCGGAACGCGCTGTCGGCTTTGGCGGCCGCGGCCGCGGGGCCGGAGGACGGGCCGGATTTGGCCGCGGCCGGACTCTTGGGCGCCGGGGCGCCGTCTTCCGTCACCGACACCGGGACCGAGCCGGCGGCCTGGAGCTTGAGCAGCACGGTGCGGCGGTCGGGGGCGTCCATGACGCCGTCCATTTTTTCGCCGGTGCGCGTGCGGGCCGTGTAGGTGAATTTCGGCATGATTTATTCGGTTTCCTCGGTCACGCGCAGGACTTCTTCAACCGTGGTGACGCCGCTCAACACCTTGGACCAGCCGTCTTCGCGCAGGGTCCTCATGCCCTGGGAAAGCGCCTTCTGCTTGAGGGCGGAAGACGAGGCGCGGGAGACGATCAGGGGCTCGATCGATTCGTTGACGGCGAGCACTTCGAAGATGCCG
>CAIKKV010000364.1 GCA_903828035.1 uncultured bacterium | reverse complement strand
CCTCATCGGCCTGCCGGCGGTGACGATGCTCCAGTTTTATTTCGGCTTTCCGCTGCAGCTGGCCGCGGCCGCCCTGGCTGTTCCCATTTTTAAAATGGCGGGGCTCGCCGTCGCGCGCGAGGGCGCGCTGCTGACCTTGAATGGACGCGGGGTGGGGGTGGACGCGGCGTGCAGCGGCATCCGCATGGGGTGGGCGGCGCTGCTCCTGGCCCTGGCGCTGGCCGGCCTGTCCGGCCTGGGCTGGCGGCGGACGGCCGCCGCCGTGGCCGGAGCGCTTGCCCTTGTCCTCGCCGCGAACGCCCTGCGGGTGGCGGCCCTGTTCGGGATCGATGCGTTCGGGCTCGGCGGCCGGCCGGTGCTGCATGCGGGCGCGGGCGTGGCGCTGTTCCTGGCGCTGGCCGCCGGGATCCTGGCGTGGGTGCGGCGGCTGGGAAGGCGCCCGTCATGAAAGCACGGGCGGGGCTGCTGCTGTTCATCCTGGCCTGCCTGTTCGCTTCCGGGGCGTCCCGGCGGGCGGCGGAGGAGCCGGCCGCGGTCGGGGGCGCCGGCTTTCCGGGCTGGCCGGCGGAGTTCGAGGGCAAGCCGCTGAGGGAAACCGCGTTGAACGCCGTCGAGCAGGCCTTCAGCGGGCAGTTTCCCGGGCGCATGGGGCGGTTCACGGACGGATCCCGGCTGATCGTCATGCGCTGGGTGACGGCGCCCACGCACCGGGTCCACTCGGGCGCCGACTGTTTGCAGGCCGCCGGCTACCGCCTGAAGCCGGGCGACTGGCGGCGCGATCCGCAGGGCGCGATCTGGTCGACCTGGACCGCGGCGGGGAAGAACGGGGCCCTGGCCATCCGCGAGCGCTGTTTCGACGATCACGGCCGCTCGTGGCAGGATGTGTCGTCGTGGTTCTGGGCGGCCGTCACGGGGCGGAGCGCCGGGCCCTGGTGGGTGGTGACGGTGGCGGAGCGCGAAGCCGGATCTGCTTTTTAAGCGTGGCAGAACGCTTCTTTTCATGGTAACCTATATAGTTCAAAAGGAGCTTGCCGCCCGGCGGCAGTGAATCATGAAAAAAGATTTAAGTCGTCTCGGAATCGATTTCATCAACGACCAGGCCATCCATGCCCTGATGGAGCGGCCCCGTCCCGATGCCGCCCGGTTGAAGGATCTTCTGGCCAAAAGCCTGGACAAGCAGGCGCTGAGCGTGGAGGAGACGGCCGACCTGATCGCGGCAACGGAGCCGGAGCAGGTCCAGGCCATCTTCGAGACCGCCCGCGAGCTCAAGCGCCGCGTCTACGGCAACCGGATCGTCCTGTTCGCCCCCCTTTACGTGGGCAACCGCTGCATCAACGACTGCGTCTACTGCTCGTTCCGAAGCACGAACAAGGAGCAGATCCGCCGGACCCTGGACCCGAAGGAGATCCAGGAGCAGGTCCGGGCGCTGGAGAAAAAGGGGCACAAGCGCCTGATCCTTGTCTTTGGCGAGCATGCGACGTATTCGGCCGAGTACATCGCCGAATGCGTCAAGACGGTATACGGGGTCCGCGAGGGCCATGGCGAAATCCGCCGGGTCAACATCAACGCCGCCCCGTTCGACCACGAGGGGTTCAAGGCCATCAAGGCCTCGGGCATCGGGACCTACCAGGTTTTCCAGGAGACCTACCATCACGAGACCTATGCGCGCATGCATCCCGCGGGCACGCGCAAGTCCGATTTCCTGTGGCGGCTCGACAGCCTGAGCCGGGAGTTCGAGTCGGGCTGTGACGACATGGGGATCGGCGCGCTGTTCGGCCTGTACGACTGGCGGTACGAGGTGCTGGGGCTGGTGACGCACAGCTGCCACCTGATGAAGACCTACAAGGTGGGCCCCCACACCATCAGCTTTCCCCGGCTGCGCCCGGCCTCGGGCGTCAACCAGCCCTGGCCGCACCTGGTGGCCGACGAGGACTTCAAGCGCGTGATCGCCATCCTGCGGCTTGCCGTGCCCTACACGGGGCTCATCCTGACGGCCCGGGAGACCCCGGCCTTCCGGCGCGAGGCGATGGCGTTTGGCGTTTCGCAGATCGACGCGGGCAGCCGCATCGAGCTGGGCGGCTACACCGAGGCGGGCGACAGCCAGGTGATGGAGCGGGAGCAGTTCCAGCTGGGCGACATCCGGCCGCTGGACACCGTCATGCGCGAATTGCTGCAGGACGGGTATATTCCCAGCTTCTGCACCTCCTGCTACCGCCAGGGCCGCACGGGCGAGCACTTCATGGAGTTCGCCATTCCCGGGTTCATCAAGCGGTTCTGCACCCCCAACGCCCTGACCACGCTCACCGAATACCTGGTGGACTATGCGTCGCCCGAGACCCGCGCGGCGGGGCTCAAGGCCATCGCGGACGAGCTTCTGAAGATGGCGGAATCCCCCCAGAAGGAAGAGCTGCGGGACCGGATGCGGAAAATCCGCGAGACGGACGCGCGCGACCTCCTTTATTGAAGCGGCGGCGGCGTAAAAACGGCGGCGTAAAAACTTGACCATCGCCACCGGATTTCGCTATTAATAGCGGTTTACCTTCACTAGGGGAACGCATGAAAATCTATATGAACGGCAAGCTGGTGGCTGAAAACAAGGCCACAGTCTCGGTGTTCGATCACGGCCTGCTTTACGGGGACGGCGTGTTCGAGGGCATCCGCTCCTACAACGGCCGCGTGTTCATGCTGACCGAACATGTGGCGCGCCTGTACCGGTCCGCCAAGGCGATCGCCCTGGAAATCCCGATGACGCAGGCGGAGATGGCCGCGGCCGTGGTCAAGACCTGCAAGGCCAACCAGTGCCTAGACGGGTACATCCGCCTGGTCGTGACGCGGGGCGTGGGAACGCTGGGGCTGAACCCCTTCACCTGCAAGACGCCGCAGGTCATCGTCATCGCGGCCGCCATCCAGCTTTATCCGCCGGAGCTTTACGCCAAGGGCCTCAAGCTGGTGACCGTGGGCACGATCCGCAACCACACGGAGTCGGTGAACCCCATGATCAAGAGCCTGAACTACCTGAACAACATCCTGGCCAAGATCGAGGCCATCAACGCCGGCACGGTGGAGGCGATCATGCTGAACCACGCCGGGAACGTGGCGGAAGCCACGGGGGACAACATCTTCGCCGTGATCGGCAAGAAGCTGGTGACGCCGCCGGCCTCCGCCGGGGCGCTGGTCGGCATCACCCGCAACGTGGTCATGGACATCGCGCGCCAAAAGGGGTACGAGGCCGTGGAGGCCACCATGACCCGGTACGACCTGTATACGGCCGACGAAGTGTTCCTGACCGGCACGGCGGCCGAGATCATCGGCGTCGGCGAGATCGATCGCCGCGCCATCGGCTCGGGCAAGCCCGGGCCCGTGACGCGCGCCCTGGGCGAAGCCTACCACCAGTTTGCCTGTGAAGCGGGGACTCCCATCCGCTAGGCCGCCCCGCCGGCGGACCGGAGCCTGTCATGCGTTGCGAATCATGCGGTGATGAAGATGCCAGCGTGCATCTGACCCAGCTCCTGAACGGGGAGATGAAGAAGCTCCACCTGTGCAAGGACTGCGCCTCGAAACACGGCGTTAATGTCGACGACCCGGTGTCGCTG
>CAIKKV010000363.1 GCA_903828035.1 uncultured bacterium | reverse complement strand
CTGTAGGCCTTGCCCGGCAGGAATATCTGGATGACCGGCGACTTCCCCCGCTTGAGAAACTCAGCACCCCGATTTCGACGGAACCCCAATTCACGCGCGACCTCTTCAATCCGGGCCTTCGTCTCGGGGGCCACCCGCGCATGGCGATCCGGGCGCGTATTCAGGGCCCGGGAGACCACGGAGACGGTAAACCCGGCCTTTTCGGCGATATGTTTCAAAGTGACCATGGGAAACTCGTCACAGCCTTTTCAGATCTCCAGGTAATCGGCATCGATCCAGCCCGCCAGCGCGCGAAGGGCGGCACGGGCATCGCCATGGGCGACGGCCAGGTGGTGGGGGCCGCCTGCCTTGGCGTAGGCCGTCAGCCAGGACCGCACATCCGTTCGCGGGCGGATCAGCGCCTGGGGCGTTTCCGCACCCGGGAAGGGCGGCGTTTCCGGGAAATCCATCAAGGAAGCCACAATCCCCCAGCGTTGATTGGCGCCCAGTTTCAGCACGGCGAGCGTCGCCGGCCCCGGTTGATAGTTGAAGGTCAGGACCAGTTGGCCGTTGCTCACCTTGACCAGTTCGCCCCGGCTGCGGAGGCGGATCGGGTGATCCTTCCAGGCCATGGCGGGATTGGCTTCGCCCATGTGCGCCAGCAACAGGCTGTTATGGGCGAAGTCGATGGTGAAAATTTCGCTGAACCCGGCGGGTGTGCACATGCGGTTGAGGACGCCGGCAAAGGCGGCGGCCACAACGTCCCCTTCCCCCCCGAAGCCAACACCTTCCGTCATCAGGCGACAGGCGCCGACAAAAGGAATGGTCTCGGCGGTCTTATCCTTGCCAAACGCCAGGAATTGATAGCTGTAGGCGTCCAATTCGTATTGCCGGATCAACGCGCGCAAAGCCAGCTCCGCCCGGGCTGTCGCTTCCAGCTTGGCATCGGTCGACGAGGCGTCGACCTGATACGCCTTCCGGTACTCGGCAACCAGATCCTTGACCGCCGCCGGCTTCAGCCCGCTCAACGTGTCTTTGTATTCATGCATCGTGATCGTTTCACAGACGGGGCCGAGCGAGGAGCGGAGATGGGTCAGGTCCACTCCGAAATCGCCCATGCCGGGGAACGCATGGCCCAGGACGCCAAGCCGCATCCGGCGAAGCTGGGTAACGGACGACGCGGCGCGCAAAAGTCCGGCCAGTTCCTCCACACCGCCCGGATCGCGGAGGTGGCTGGTCACGTATTCGAACCGGACCCCGGATCGGATCAGGACGTTGGCGAGATCAAACGTGCCGTGCACGCCATGGTTGGCGACCAGTTCCGGCGAGCCGAACTCGGGGGTGATGGCGTACAATTCCTGGGTGTTCCAGATCAGGATGGGCAGCCGCGCGGACTTCAAGGCCTGCAGGCTGGAGTGACTTGTGGAATAGGTCAGCAGAATGACGAGGATGGCTTCGCAGCCGGAGGCTTCAAACTCACGGATGCGGGATTCGATATCGGCGGCGCGGAAGGCGGCGCCCGGATACTCAACCCGCGCGTGCGGCTCGAGCGAGGGAAGAACATCCCGGCGAACCCAGGCGTCTCGCTCCAGGCGGATCCTGGGCGCGATCGCCTCATAAAACTCCAGGGTCAGGCCAAGTATTCCAACCTTCGGGCGGTATGACGTCATAGGGGCTCCTTGAATTGGGACAATCTAGACTAAGCGGGCCGGATTGACAATCCCGATATGGCTGACCCCAAGCTTGACAGTACAAGTCAATACTTCATAATCGCAGATAACCGTAGTGGCCCCGGCTCAACCCCAAGGAGTGCGTCATGGATCAGATTTCTCCGGCCGTTTGGATCGGCTTTGCGCTGTCGGTGCTGAGCACCTTGCTATGCGTGGTTTACGGCCTCGCCCGCTGGAACAGGGCCGGGGGCCCCGACGAACCGGTGGAGGAGATCGTCAAGTGGGCAATGGATGAAGAAGACGTGGAATCCAAACTCAACTAGGAGCACCTGCCGTCATGGAACAGTTTGGAACATTGGCTCTCGTTATCGCCTATCTGGCCGTTGTCGGGTTTCTCGGCTGGCGCGGCTTCCGCGGCACCAAGAGCGTCACCGACTACCTGCTCGGCGGGCGTGACACGCACCCCTATGTGATGGCCATGTCTTATGGCGCCACGTTCATCAGCACCTCCGCCATTGTCGGATTTGGCGGTGTGGCCGCCGTTTACGGCATGGGGCTGATGTGGCTGACCTTCACCAACATATTCGCCGGCATTTTCATCGCCTTTGTCCTTTTCGGCATGCCCACGCGCCGGCTGGGCCTGCGGCTGGACGCGCATACCTTCCCCGAGCTGCTGGGGCGGCGCTATCAATCCCGCCTGATCCAGGGCACCGCGGCGTCGATCATCTTCCTGTTCATGCCGCTTTACGCCTCCGCCGTGCTGATGAGCGCGGCCAAATATTTTGCGCAGCACATTGGCCTGTCCTACGAGGTCTCCCTTCTCGTCTTTGCCGCCATCGTGGCCATCTACGTGGTATTGGGCGGCCTGAAAGGCGTGATGTACACCGACGCTTTCCAGGCCACGGTCATGGTGGCAGGCATGATCGCCCTGCTG
>CAIKKV010000362.1 GCA_903828035.1 uncultured bacterium | reverse complement strand
GCGGGCTGCTCCTCGTGCTGGGGTTCCTGCTGCTGACCCGGGTGGGCAAGGCGCGCGGGGCCTGGTGGGCCGCATTGGCGGCCGTCTTCCTGGCCCTGGCCGCCGCCACGCGGCTCTCCGCGTTCATGGCGCTGCCCGTCACGCTGGCCTGCCTGTGGCTCTGCCGCCGGGGGCCGGCCGGCCGCGCCTGGCTCTCCTTCATGGCCGCCGGCCTGGCGGCCGGCGCGCTGATCTTCCTTCCCTTTTTCTTCGCGAACCCGCAGGGCCTCCTCTTCGGCCTGCTGGACTATCACGCCGGCCGCTCGGCGGGCGGGGTGCTCAAGGCGCTGGTTTTCAAGGCCGGCTTTTTCTGCCGCGTGGCGCAGGCCTACACGCCCGCCCTCATTTTGTGGCTGGCGGCGGTGGTGGCGGGGCGCCTGTTCCGCGAGCCGGCGCCGGAGCGGCGCGATCCGGTCCGCCTGGCGCTGTGGGGCGGCATCCTGGCCGTGACGGCCGTTCACCTGACGACGGCCTTTCCCTATGACGATTACCAGGTGCCGGTCTATCCGCTGTTCGCGGCGTCGGTGATGGCCCTGGTGGTCCGGAAGCTCCGCACGGGCGCGGCGCTGGACGTGCTGCGGGGCGCGGCCTTCGCGGCGGGCGTGGTGTTTGTGCTGGCCTCGCCGCTGAACCAGGAGTGGATGGTCCAGCAGCGCGACCGGATCTGGTGGCGCATGAAGGATCAGCCGCCGCTGGTCAAGCTGCAGCGCGCGGCGCGGGAGGTGCGGCGGCTGGCTCCCGCGGGGGGCGAGCTGCTGACGCAGGATATCTACCTGGCCGTGGAGGCCGGCATGACGGTGCCGCGCGGCTTCGAGCTGGGGCAGTTCTGCTATTTTCCGGACTTCAGCGACGAGAAGGCCTCGGCGCGGCGCGTGGTGAATGACCGGATGATGCGCGAGATTCTCGGCTCGAGCCCGGCACCGGTGGCGGCTTTCAGCGGGTACGGGCTGGCCATGCGCTCCCCGGATATCATGGAGCTGGCGCCGGCGGTGCGGGAGCCGTTGTGGGAGATCGTCCGCGCCCGCTATCAGCCTGCCGGCGGGATTCCCTTTTTCGGCCAGGCCTCCACCCCCTTGCAGCTCTTTGTCCGGAAGAATTGAACCCCGGAGCCCGCGGATAAAAGGGAGGGCCCGCCTCTTCCGTGACGCGTGTTTATGCGGCTTTCAGCAGGAAACGGGTTCGCCGATACGTTTGGCCCAGCCGTCGAAATCCTTGCGGGTTCCGATGGCCTGAACGCCGGCCAGAAGGCCGTTTTTGAGGATGAGCGCCCGGTATTGATCGGGGCCCAGCCCTTCGTCGAGCCGCTTCACCACGCAGCCCGGCTCCCAGGCCAGGCCTTCCGAGGCCAGGTCCACGGGGCCGGATTTGAAGAGGAGGGGCGTGAGCGTGGGCGCATAGGGCTGAACGGGCAGGCCGGCGGCGGCGGCGGCGTTGGCGCCCGCCTGGCGGCCCTGGGCGCCGGCTTCGCGGGCGGAGGAGCGGAAGGGGTTGGACAATTCCGCCGTGTCGCCGGCCGCAAACACCCGTGCAACCGCGGTTTGAAGCCGCTCATCGACGCGCGTGCCGCGGCCTGTCGCCAGGCCCGCGGCCGAGGCAATCGACAGGTCCGGCCGGGAGCCGATGGCCAGCACCGCGAAATCGCCCTCGAGCCCGGCCCCGGTCGTCGTGACCCCCATGCGCACGGCGATGCCCAGCCCGGCCAGGAGCCGGTGCAGGAGGGCCGAGCCCTCGGGGGCGAACTGCAGGGGCATCAGGCGCTCCATCCGTTCAATTACGGTGACAGACAGCCCGGCCTCGCGGGCGTTCAGGGCGGTTTCGATGCCGAGGATGCCGCCGCCCAGGACCGTCAGTCGCCGGCCGGGCTTGACCCGGGCGCGGATGACGGCGGCATCGGCGGCCGACCAGAGCGGGAGGATGGGAAGGCCTGCCGGGGCGGTGGGCAGGGGCGGCTTGACGGGGTTCGCGCCGGAGGCGATCACGACGGCGTCGAAGGTTTCGGCGCCGGCGGCGGTGGTGAGGCGGCGGGCGGCGGGCTCGAAGGCGGTGACGGGGCTGCTGAGGCGGAGGCGGATGCCCTGGGCTTCGTACCAGGCGGCGGGATGCATCAGGATGGTTTCCAGTTCGACATGGCCGAAGGCGAGCGACACGAGGCGGGGCCGGAAATAAGGAAGGACCGGCTCCGCGGAAAAGAGGGTGACCTCCGCGCCGGCCTTGCGGGCGGAAAGGGCCGCTTCCACGCCGGCATGGCCGGCTCCGATGATGGCAATGTGCATGCGCTCCAACTCCCGTTCTTGATGAGGCAAGAATACAGGGGGAGGGAGGGAAAAGGCAATGGCGATCGCCCCTGTAAATACCCATCTTTTTTACTTGTTTTAGGGGGGCTGTTTTGGTCATATTAAACATTCGCGCGGCCTCGGGTGAGGAAGCGCCGGCATTTCCGATGCCGCGGGATCGGATCAAGCCGTTCTGCCGGGTGGCAGACCGGAGTAAAAACAGGCGCATTGGAACGTATGTCGAAAAAGACAGCAACAGCTAAACCTGCCACACCTGCCGGGGACGAAAGGGCCACCTTGTCGGCCATGTACGACGAAACGATGAAGAATTTCGTCGAAGGGTCGATTGTCCGAGGCAGAATTCTCGAGGTCCGGCCGAACGAAGTCCTGGTGGACATCGGCTACAAGTCCGAGGGAATCATTCCGTCAGCTGAGTTCAAGAAATCCAACGACATCAAGCCCGGCGACGAGTTGGATGTTTTGCTCGAAGGCATCGAGAATGAAGAAGGCATGGTCATGCTCAGCCGCGAAAAGGCTGTGCAGAAGCTGCGCTGGGACAACGTCCTGCAGACCTGCAAGGAAGGCGGCACCGTCATGGGCGCCGTGGTCAGCCGCGTCAAGGGCGGCCTGATCGTCGACGTGGACGGGGTGGACGCATTCCTGCCCGGCTCCCAGGCCGATCTCACTCCCGTGCATGATCTCGACATTTACCTCGGGCAGAAGCTCGAGTTCAAGATTCTCAAGATCAACTCCGACCGCCGCAACATCGTGCTGTCCCGCCGCGAGCTCCTCGAGGAGCGCCGGAACGAGAAGAAGCGCGAGCTGCTCGCCGAGATCATGGTCGGCCAGCTGCGCCACGGCGTGGTCAAGAATATCACCGAGTTCGGCGCCTTCGTCGACCTGGACGGCCTGGACGGCCTGCTGCACATCACCGACATGAGCTGGGGCCGCATCAGCAATCCCCGGGAGATGGTCTCGGTGGGCCAGGAGATCGAAGTCGTCATTCTCGACATCAATCACGAGAAGGGCCACGTCTCCCTGGGCCTCAAGCAGAAGACGCAGAACCCCTGGATGGACATCGAGAAGAAGTTCCCCGTGGGCAGCCGCCTGCGCGGGCGCGTCGTCAACGTGGCCCCCTATGGCGCGTTCGTCGAGCTCGAGCCCGGCGTCGAAGGCCTGGTACACGTTTCCGAAATGTCCTGGACCAAGCGCGTCACCCGCGCCTCGGACCTGCTCGCCAACGCCCAGGAAGTGGACGTCGTGGTGCTCAGCGTCAATCCCGAGGACAAGAAGATCGCCCTGGGCATCCGGCAGACCGAGGAAAACCCGTGGGACGGCGTCCGCGAGCGCTACCCCATCGGCAGCCGCGTGCACGGCAAGATCCGCAACTTCACGTCGTACGGCGCCTTTGTGGAGCTGACCGACGGGATCGACGGCATGATCCACGTGTCCGATATGTCCTGGACGCGCAAGATCAACCACCCGTCCGAAATCTTCAAGAAGGGCGACGAGGTCGATGCCGTGGTGCTCGAGGTCAATCCTGAGCAGCAGCGCATCAGCCTGGGCTTCAAGCAGGCCGCCGAGGATCCGTGGTCGTCGATTTCGACCCGGTACAAGGTCGGCCAGAAGATCAAGGGAACCGTCACCAAGCTGGCTTCGTTCGGCGCGTTCGTGCAGATCGAGGAAGGCATCGACGGACTGGTGCACATCTCCCAGATCAGCGACCAGCGCGTGGAGAAGGTCAAGGACGTCCTTCGCGCCGGCCAGGAGGTCGAGGCCCGCATCGTGCGGATCGACGCCGTGGATCGCAAGATCGGGCTGAGCATCAAGGCCGCTGTCCTGGCGGACGAGGACTTCCATGTCAGCGAAGACATGTTGCAGGGTCTGAAGGCGGCGGAGGATCTGGGCGGACTGGCCGGAGCCTTCGACGAGGCGTTCAACCT
>CAIKKV010000361.1 GCA_903828035.1 uncultured bacterium | reverse complement strand
CGCCGCCGCCCTGGCCGCCCTCGCGGCCGACCTCAGCCGCGGCGAAGCCTGGCAGATCGCCGTCGAGGCGATTCCGCGCGAGGACTGGGCCGAAAGCTGGAAGCGCTTCTTCCACGCCGAGCGCGTCTCGGAGCGCATCATCGTGCGCCCCTCCTGGGAAACGCTGCCGCTGGGGCCGGACGACCGGGAGGTCGTCATCGACGCCGGCATGTGCTTCGGAACGGGCCAGCACGGCACGACCCGCGCCTGCATCCGGTTCCTGGACGCCCTGGCCGCGACCGGCCGCACGGGCTCGCTGCTCGACGCCGGGTGCGGCTCCGGCATCCTCTCCATCGCGGCGGCCAAGCTCGGCTTCGCGCCCATCACCGCCATCGACCTGGACGCCTCCGCCGTGGAACAGGCGGGGGAAAACGCCGCGCGCAATGGGGTGAACACCTCCCTTGCCCTGTCGGCCGCCGATGTGCTTCACTATTCCCCTCTGACCGCCTTCGACGTGGTCGCGGCAAATATCGAAGCCCCGATCCTGCTGGAGGCGGCCGGCCGCTTCGCCGGCCGGTTGTGCGCGCCCCGCCCGGGGGCCGCCCTCCTGCTGGCCGGCATCCTGGAGCGCCAGTATGCCGGGGTGGCGGCGGCCTTTGACCGACTCGGCTTCAAGGAAAACCTCCAGCTGACCTTGGACGGCTGGACCAGCGGATGGTGGGAACGGCGATGAACTTGCCTGTGACGCAAAAGATCCTGGTCGACTGGGCGGGCCAATCGGTCTTCCGCGACGGACAGATTCTATTTGAAAACGGGCTGGTGAAAGAGGCGGAGTACGATCACCCGCACATCCGGGGCACGATCCTGCGCGCCGGCCGCGCCATGCGCACCGCCGCCCGCATCCTTCCGAACGGCAGCGCCGAGAACGCCTGCCCCTGCCGCGACAGCACCGAGCGCGGCATCATCTGCAGCCACGTCATCGCCCTCGGGCTGGCGCTGCTCAAGCAGCAGTACGATCCCAATCGCGAGCCCCAGCGCCAGCTGGAAATCCGCCATGCCCAGCGGCTGGCCACGATCGCCGAATGCGAGTACATCCGCCGCGTGCCGCCGGACACGGCGGACTCCATCCCGGCCGAGATCCGCCTCACCCTGCGCCGCGAGTGGCGCGAAGGCTGGGCGCGCGGCTGCGTGCCGGTCCTGGCCGAGGCGGTCTACGGGGGAGCCGCCCGCCCGCTCGACGCGGTCCCGCGCGGCACGCCGTACGCCTTCCCCCGCCGCGACGAAGCGCTCCTCTACGTGCTCGAAGACATCGCCGGCGGACCGCCCGGCGGCGCGATGAGCCTCTCCAAGTTCGACTTCCTCAACCTGCTCGAGCTGCACGAGGGCCGCCCCCTTTTCGAGGACGGCCGCGAGGCGGCGCTCGCCGTCATGACCCCGCGCCTGCCCTCCCGGCTCCGCATCGACCTCGACTCCGAGTCCGGCGAGCTCGTCCTCAACCTGCACACCGAAATCCCCTTCGGCGCGGACGATCTCCCGCCCTTCCACCTGGTGCACGGCTCCAAGGGCTGGGTCTTCAGCGGAGGCGGCTTCTGGCCCCTCGAAACCCTCCTGCCCGAGCCGCTCCACGACCTCTATGCCGGAACGGTCCGCATTCCCCGCGCCGCCGTGCCGCGCTTCTTCGAAATCGAAATGCCCTCCCTGACCAAGCTGATCCGGGTGGACACCGAAGTCACCACCGACTGGTTCACCATCGAGCCGGCGGCGCCCCGCTTCCGCCTCGTCGTCCGCGGCAGCCCCGGCTCCCTCTCGGCCACGCTGTACGCCGAGTATGACGGCAAGAGCCTCGTGGCGGGAAAGGTGGCGGACCCCAACGCCCGCTTCTGCCTGCCCGACCCCGCCGACCCGCTGCGCTACTGCGTGCGCAGCCCGAACAGCGAGCGGCGCGCGCTCGACAACCTCCGCCACTTCGGCTTCAGCGGCGAAGTCGGCGACGCGCTCAGCCACATCGTGGGCGAGCGGGAGGTGCTCAACTTCATCGGCAGCAAGCTGCCCACCCTCCGCCGCGCCGGCTGGAAGGTCGAGCTCGAGGGCCGCGTCTCCCCCTACCACGAAACCCTCCAGTCCGTCACGCCGGTCATCCGGGTCACCGACTCCCCGGGACACGACTGGTTCGAGATCGGCTTCGACTACGAGTACGACGGCAAGGCCCTGCCCATGGCCGACGTCCAGCGCGCCATCCTCAAGGGCGAATCCTTCATCCAGCGCGACGGCAAAACCGTGCTGATCGACATCGACGCCATCGAGTCGATGACCCGCGTCTTCCACGACTGCGCCAGCACCGAGGGCTCCAAGCCCGGCACCTTCCGCCTGCCCCGCCTCTACTCGGCCTACGTCAAATCCTCCATCGACGCCCTGGACGGGGTCGACGTGGAAATGCCGGCCGAGTGGCGCGATGCCGCCGCCGAGCAGGCGGGCAAGGTCAGCATCGAGCCGGTCGAAGTGCCGGCGCTCCGGGCGGTCCTGCGCCCCTACCAGAAGGACGGCATCGCCTGGCTCCGCTTCCTGGAGAACAACGGCTTCTGCGGCATCCTGGCCGACGAGATGGGGCTGGGCAAGACGATCCAGACGCTGGCCTGGCTCTCCCTGGCGCGCCGCCATCCGTCTTACCAGGGAAAGCCGGCGCTCATCATCTGCCCCACCAGCCTGGTGGAAAACTGGGCCGAGGAGGTGGCGAAGTTCACGCCGTCCCTGCGCGTGCTTTGCCTGACGGGCAACGACCGCCACACCCTGTGGAGCAAAATCGCCGAGTCGGACCTGGTGGTCACCTCCTACGCCCTGATGCGGCGCGACGTGGACCAGTACCTGAACTTCGACTTCTCGGTCATGGTCCTGGACGAGGCCCAGCACATCAAGAACCGCTCCACGCAGAACGCCATCACCGCCAAGCGGCTGCGGGCCGGCCAGCGGCTGGTGCTCACGGGAACGCCCATCGAGAACAGCGTCTCCGACCTCTGGTCCATCCTCGACTTCCTCATGCCCGGCTACCTCGGCACCCACGAATCCTTCCGCCATCACTACGAGCAGCCGATCGCCGCGGGGGGCTTCGAGGGGGAGGAGGCCCAGGTGCGGCTGCGGCGCAAGCTGGGGCCCTTCCTGCTCCGCCGCCTGAAGGCCGACGTGGCCAAGGACCTGCCGCCCAAGATCGAGCGCATCGCCGTCTGCTCCCTCGGCCCCGATCAGAAGCAGGTCTACCGCGCCCTGGTGGAATCGTCCCGCCGCAAGCTCGAGGACATGGTGGCCACTCAGGGCTTCAAGCGGTGCACCATCGAGATCCTCAAAACCCTCCTGCAGCTCCGCCAGGCCTGCTGCCACCTGGACCTGCTCAAGATGCCCGGCCTGCCCGCGGGCCAGCCCTCGGCGAAGATGGACCTTTTCTTCGAGCTGCTCGACGAGGCGCTCGACGGCGGCCACCGGCTTCTCGTGTTCAGCCAGTTCGTCTCCATGCTCACCATCCTGCGGCAGGAGCTCGACTCGCGGAAAATCGCCTACTGCTACCTGGACGGCTCCACCAAGGAGCGCCAGAAGATCGTGCACCAGTTCAACTCGGACCGCCAGATCCCCATCTTCCTCATCAGCCTCAAGGCCGGAGGGACGGGGCTCAACCTCACCGGGGCGGACATGGTCATCCATTACGACCCCTGGTGGAACCCGGCCGTGGAGCAGCAGGCCACCGACCGCGCCTACCGCATCGGCCAGAAGCGCACCGTCTACGGCATCAAGCTGCTGACGCGCGGCACCATCGAGGAAAAGGTGCTGGAGATGCAGAAGCGCAAGCAGGCGGTCATCGACGCCACCCTGTCCACCGATGAAACCATCCTCCAGGCCCTGACCTGGGAGGAAGTGAAGGATCTTCTGACCCTGGAGGCCTGACCATGAAAGCGGCCCTCGTCACCGGAGCCGGCCAGGGCATTGGCCGGGTCATTTCCGCGCAGCTCGCCGGGAACGGCTATTCCGTCCTGCTGGCCGAGCTCGACCCCGAAGCCGGCCGCGAAACCGAGGCCGCGCTGAAGGCCGCCGGCGGAACGGCGCGCTTTCTTGAAACCGACGCGGGCGACGAGGGCTCCCTGCGGCGCGCCGTCGAAACGGCGGCCGGCTGGCAGGGCCGGCTCGACCTGCTGGTGAACAATGCCGGCATCGGATGCGGCAAGCCGGTCATCGACCTGACGCTGGCCGAGTGGAACCGCGTGCTCGCGGTCAACCTGACCGGCGCCTTCCTGACCGCCAAATATGCGGCCCCGGCCCTCAAAGCCGCGCGGGGATCCATCATCAGCATCGCCTCCACCCGCGCCCTCATGTCGGAGCGGGACACCGAGGCCTACGCGGCCTCCAAGGGCGGCCTGGTGGCGCTCACCCACGCCCTGGCGATCAGCCTGGGCCCGGAGGTGCGGGTCAACTGCATCAGCCCCGGTTGGATCGATGTCACGCCCTGGCGGAAAAAATCGCAGCGGCAGGCGGCGGAGCTATCGCCCGCCGATCACGCCCAGCATCCCGCCGGCCGCGTGGGAACGCCCGAAGACATCGCGCGCATGGTGCTCTTCCTGGCCGATCCCGCCAACGGCTTTATCACCGGCCAGAACCTGGTGATCGACGGCGGCATGACCCGGAAAATGATTTACGCCTGAAATCCGGCGGATTGCCTACGGATCCTGGTTAAGCAGCTCCATCGACGGGAAGTCGATCTTGCGGTAATAGCAGTTCCGCGGCTGCCCGGCCTTGTTTTTCGTATGGCAGATGGCGCTCCGCCGCGGGCGCACCACATACAGGAGCGAGTTCTGCTCGCAGTTCACATACGCGTCCAGCAGATCGAAGGTCTCGCCCGAGGTCTTGCCCTTTTCCCACAGCTCATTGCGCGACGTGCTCCACAGCACGAGGGAGCGGGTCTCGATCGACTTGCGGAACGCCAGCTCGTTGGTATAGGCCACCAGGATCACTTCCTTCGTGTCGGCATGCTGCACGGCCACCGGAATGACGCTGCTCGATTTGGCGGCGATTTTGGCGATTTTATCGAAATCCAACGCGAGCTTGGTGCCTTCTTCCAATTCTTTCATGGCGGGAGCCTCCGTAGTTACTCGACTTCTCTATAGCCTGCCGGCAGATCGTCGTCAAGCCGGCACATCAGGGCGGTCAAAGCCGCCTCGGGAGTCCAGCCCGGCATCAGCCGAACCCCGGCCTTCACCAGGGCCGCCGTGCTGCCATAGGCCGCCTCCACCCGGCCGCCATGCTGGGAGACCATCCACACGGCCGCACCCCGCGCCGCCGCCGCCCTCACGGCCGGCCGCAGGTCGCCCGGCCCGGTCACGCAGGCGGTTCCGGAGCCATATCCGGCAAGCACAATTCCCCTGGCGCCCTGTTCCGCGGCCCGGCGAATCCAGTCGGGCTGGAATCCCGGGTACATCGTGAAAAGGACAGCCGCCGGGTTCACGTCAAACCGGGGTGGACAGGCCTTCCGAGGGGAGGAAGCTGGCCGGGCCCAGGTGACGCGGCCAGAGGAGGAGGCCACCGCCCCTTCGGCGCGGCCCCAGACCGGGTGAAAGCAATCCGCCCGGCCGGCTATTTTGCAGGCGTTCCGGGGATCCAGCACCCGGCTTGAAGCATCGGGCGTTCCGGAAAAGGAGATCCAGACGCCCGGCCGCCGGATCTGGCGGGCCACGCTCCGGGCATGCACCAGGTTCCGGACAGCATCCGTCCCGGAGTCCTCCAGGGGAAGCCGCGACCCCGTCATCACCACCGGCACAGGCACCTCCCCCAGCAACCACCGCAAGGCACAGGCGGTATAAACCAGCGTGTCCGTGCCGTGCGCGACGACGATTCCGGCGGCCCCGCCGCGAATGCGGGCGTCAATGGCCCGGGCGAGCTTCGCCCAGTCCGCCGGCTGCAGGTTCTCGCTCAATTGGCCCAGGACGCCCTCGACGGCATCGAACACGGCTTCGGGGGGCAGGCGGCGCTTCAGCAGCCGCGCAAAGGAGGCCGTGTCGTGGTCTCCCGTCACCGGGCCTCGTCCGCCCCGGCGCCCCCCGATCGTTCCGCCCGTGTAAATCAAAGCGAGGCTCATGCCATTTTGGCTTTTTGAGGAGCGCGCAGCCAGACGACCGATTCGAAATGCGCCGTGCGGGGAAACATATCCACCAGCTGAAGGCTTTTCGGCACATAGCCGACGGCCGTCAACCTCGCCAGATCGCGCGCCAGGGTATCGGCCGCGCAGGACACATAGACGATATCCCGGGGCCGGAAAGCGATTATGGCGGCGGTCACGGCCGGGTCGAGCCCGGTCCGGGGCGGATCGACCAGCAAAAGGGTCGAGCGGGGCTTCCCTGCCTGCAGCAGGATCGGCAGATCCTGATCGGCAGCTCCCGCCTGGAACGTAAAGCCGGCCAGATTGTGGCGGGCGGCATTCTGCGTGGCCGCCTCGACAACGGCCGGATCGGAATCCAGACCCACCCCCTGCGCCACTCCCGCCTTGGCGGCGGCCAGCGAGAAGAGGCCTGCGCCACAGAATAAGTCAATAAACCGGGTCGGTTTGGCCTTCTTCAAAAGGGCCTGAACCGCACCGACCAGCAAGCCTGAGGCGGCGGGATTGATCTGGAAAAAGCTGCCGCGCGGCACCAGAAGCGGTCCTTCAGGGGTCGGCTCCTCCAGCCAGGAGTCGCGACGATCCGACTCCCCCCGCCAGAAAATGGCCCCGTCCCGCTCGGTCCAGCGAAGGGTCACATCCATCCCGTGGCGCAGCGTCTGGAAAAAGCCCGGCTTCGTCCGCAGCGTCTTAAGCAGGTCATTGATCGGCTCAACGGCCAAAGGGCAGGCCGGAATGTCCAGCACGGTCCGGTTATCCACTTGCAGGTAGCCCAGCCGG
>CAIKKV010000360.1 GCA_903828035.1 uncultured bacterium | reverse complement strand
TGATAATTCTTTAGTGGAGGTTGTTTGAAGTCGCTCTCTGCAACCTATTTATCGTCGCTTCAGTTCTCATCTGAGCAAGTCTCGACGCTCCGCGCGATCGGGGAGTGCCGGGGGCGGCAAGATCTCTTCGCCCGCCAGTGCGATCTCCGATATAGAAGCGGACTGTCGGGTGTCAGTCGCGACATGATTCGCCTGGTTTTACGTCAACTTCGCGATGAGGGCGTTATTGTCGTTTAAGGCCGCGGTCGCGCCGCAAAGTGGACGAGTTCAAGTCACGGCGCGACGAGCTAAACAAAGGCATTTTATGCGGTGCGCCAAGGTGTCGATAAGGTGGGTTATGAGGCTCCTTTTCCTGGGCTCTTTTTCGATTCAAGCCCCTGCGGCTGAGTTGGCCCTTGCCAATTCGTTGGCTCAAGAGGGCGACTGGTCCGCCTGCCTGGCCGAGTGCAGGCGGGTGGAGGTGGAGCAACCCGGTTTGCCTGACGTTCAAGCTCTTCATGCCCAGGCTGCCGCCCGGTTGGCCGTCCAACCGCCCAGCCGCTCGCGCTGGCGGCGCGCGGGGGAATGGCCGATCCGGGGGCTGGTCGGATTCTACCGCTTCGCGATCGCCCCCGCCATCGGCAGCCGCTGCGTGCTGCAGCCCAGCTGCTCGCGGTACGCCCTGGAGTCGGCCCGCCGGGCCGGCTGGCTGAGCCTTCCCATGACTGGCGACCGGCTGATCCGCGAGCCCTCCGTGGTGCAGGATGGCGCGCATCCGGTGTCGGATGCGGAAGGCCGGATCCGGTACGCCGATCCCGTGGAGGATCACCTGGGGGGTTGCCGATAAATTTAGATTGAAATCCAGAATTATCACGATATATTTGGATTTCAAGGACTAAAAATCATGTATATTGAGAGAAAGATAGGGCAGGCTATTCGGCGTCGGTTTTTTTCCGGCAAAGCGATTCTACTCTACGGTCCCCGGCAGAGCGGAAAGACGACGTTGATACAAGAACTCCTGCGCCCCGAGGCGGGCCATGTTCTTTTCCTTAACGGCGACGAACCGGACGCCAGGGAGATGCTCACCCGCATCACCTCCACGCGGATACGATCTCTTTTGGGAGCTAAAAAAATACTGGTGATCGACGAAGCGCAGCGCATTCCGGGCGTGGGGCTGACCATCAAACTGGTCACGGATCAACTCAAGGATGTGCAGTTGATTGCCACCGGTTCTTCCGCCTTCGACCTGGCGGAAAAGACCAGCGAGCCGCTGACCGGGCGCAAGTTTGAGTTCACGCTGATGCCCCTGGCCTTTGGTGAGCTTGCCGGGGCAAACGGGTTGCTTGAGGAACGCCGATTGCTGCCCACGCGTTTGGTGTTCGGGTCCTATCCGGATATTATCGTCCGGGCGGCGGATGCGGGGGTTCTGCTTCGTTCGTTGGCCGGCAGTTACTTATACAAAGATCTTCTCATGCTGGAGCAGATCAAGAAGCCGGTTTTGCTCGAAAAGATCGTTCGAGCCGTGGCGTTGCAGTGCGGAGCGGAAGTGTCTTTTCATGAACTGGGGCAATTGGTCGGGGCGGACCAGAAAACGGTCGAAAAATACATCGATCTTCTTGAAAAGGCCTATGTGATTTTTGTCTTGCCCGCTTTTTCGCGAAACCATCGAAACGAGATTAAAAAGAGTCGGAAGATCTATTTCTGCGATTGCGGCATCCGCAACGCTGTGTTGGGAAACTTTCTGCCGCTGGAGTCGCGGACCGATACCGGTGTTCTGTGGGAGAATTACCTGCAAGCGGAACGGCGAAAGAAGCTGCTGGCGGATGAATCCGATGCGCGAGGTTACTTTTGGCGCACCACGGATCAGAAGGAGGTCGATTACCTTGAGGAGACGCCAAGAGGCTTGGCCGCGTATGAGTTCAAGTGGAAAAATGGCGGCAAGGCACGCATTCCAAAGACGTTCACGAACGCTTATCCGGCGGCGGAAAAGGATATCATCACGCCCGATAATGTGGAGGCTTTTCTCGGGGTGGAGTGAACGGCGGCGGGCGGTGAGAGGCGCACGAGGCTCGGGTGGAACCTCGCCCTCCCAATACTTTTAGCCTTGTGCGCCGAATAAAGTGATTGCATGCGGTCGGCCATTTGCTATTGTCTACTAAAAAGGTAGAGTAAGTAGATCATTGGCGGTGAACCTTGGGGCGAGCCGGAACGCTTGTAGGAAAAAGAAAGGAACGGATGATGAGCAGGAAAATGATGGCGGCGGGACTTCTTGTGGCGGCGGCAACCCAGGCGTGGGCCTTCCGGGAGGGGGATTCCCAGCTCTGGCTGAGCGTCGGGGCGGAGACCGGGCTGGGGAAAGACGTGCGGGTCGGAATCGACACCGGATCCCGGTGGGGCGACAGCATGAGCGACTACTTCTACCAGAGCTACGAGCCGTCCCTGACCTGGAAAGCCGCGCCCTGGCTGGACGTGACGCCCAGCGTCGAGTTCATCCAGCAGGAGAAGTCGGGCAAATGGCTGGATGAAACGGTGCCGAAGCTGACCGTCCAGATCAAGGGCGACGCCGGCCCCCTGACGCTCAGCAACCGCAGCCGCATGGAATACCGGCTCCGCGAGGCGGCCTCCGACGAGTGGCGCTATCGCGACCGCCTGCGCCTGCAGCTCACCAAGGGCGTGACCGCTTACAAGATCCGCCCGTACATCGAGGAGGAGCTTTACTATTCCTTCGACGAACAGCTGTTCAACGAAAGCCGCGCGGCCGCGGGCTTCGGTTTCGAGCCGGTCGCCTGGCTGAAGGCCGAGCTGTATTTCTTGGGCCGCTCCACGCTGAAGAGCGATGTCTGGACCGACTCCAACATCGTCGGTGCCAAGGTCACGGTCCTGTTCTAGTTTCCCCATTGCGAACGGGGCGGGCTCCGGATACTATTCACTCATGAATTCGG